>NZ_BAAAKJ010000117.1:0-11756 GCF_039527695.1 Kitasatospora putterlickiae | reverse complement strand
CGCCCCGGGAACGGCGGCCGGCGTGGCGACCGGCGCCGCGGAGACCTTCGCCGCGACCGCCCGTTCGACGTCCGCCCGCATGATCAGCCCGTCCGGCCCGCTGCCGGTGACCGCCGTCAGGTCGACCCCCTGCTCCCGGGCCAGCCGCCGCACCAGCGGCGAGATCACCGGCAGCACGGCCACCGGAGCGGCCTGGGCGACCGGGGCCGGAACCGGCGCCCGAGCCGGATCGGGAGCCGGATCGGGGGCAGCGGCCGCGGCCCCGGCGCCGACCCGGCGCCGCCGCCCGCTCCGCCCCGGTTCGGCGACCCCGTACCCGACCAGCGGCCGCTCCACCTCCGCCGCCCACTCGGCCGGCGCCGCGACCGCCGCCGCGAGCGGCTTCTCCCCCTCGCCCGGCGACACCGCGACCGTCACCAGCGGCGCGCCGACCGCGACCTCCTCGCCCACCTCGCCGAACAGCGCGGTCACCACCCCGCCGTACGGACAGGGCACCTCGACCACCGCCTTGGCGGTCTCCACCTCCACCACCGGCTGGTCGACCGCGATCACCTCTCCGACCTCGACCAGCCAGCGCACCACCTCCGCCCCGGTGAGCCCCTCACCGAGGTCGGGCAGGGTGAACTCGCGCACGACGGGCATCATCCTCAGTCCTCCCACTGCAGCCGGGCGACCGCGTCCAGGATCCGGTCCACCCCGGGCAGGTGGTGGTGCTCCAGCATCGGCGGCGGGTACGGGATGTCGAAGCCGGTGACCCGCAGCACGGGCGCGGCCAGGTGGTGGAAGCAGCGCTCGGTGACCCGGGCGGCGATCTCCGCGCCGGTGCCGCCGAAACCGCCGGCCTCGTGCACCACCACGGCCCGGCCCAGCGAGCGCACCACCCGGCAGACCGTCTCGTCGTCGAACGGCACCAGGGTGCGCAGGTCCAGCACCGCGAGGTCCCACCCCTCGGCCTTCGCCACCTCGGCCGCCTCCAGGCAGACCGGCAGCGAGGGGCCGTAGGTGATCAGCACCGCGGAGGTGCCGGTGCGCCGCAGCACCGCCCGCCCGATCGGCTCGACCGGGGCGGCCGGGTCGAACTCCGCCTTGCCCCAGTACATCCGCTTGGGCTCCAGGAAGACCACCGGGTCGTCCGAGGCGATCGAGGCCCGCAGCAGCCCGTACGCGTCGGCCACCGTCGCGGGGGTGATCACGTGCAGGCCCGGGGTGGAGGTGTAGTACGCCTCGGAGGCGTCGCTGTGGTGCTCGACACCGCCGATGCCGCCGCCGTACGGGATGCGGACGGTGATCGGCAGCGCCAGCCGGCCGGCCGTGCGGTTGCGCATCTTGGCGACGTGCGAGAACAGCTGCTCCAGCGCCGGGTAGGCGAAGGCGTCGAACTGCATCTCGACCACCGGGCGCAGCCCGTACATGGCCATGCCGACGGCGGTGCCGAGGATGCCCGCCTCGGCCAGCGGCGTGTCCAGGCAGCGGTCCGGGCCGAACTCGGCGGTCAGCCCGTCGGTGATCCGGAAGACGCCGCCGAGCGCGCCGACGTCCTCGCCGAGCACGTGCACCTTCGGGTCCTCGCGCATGGCGTCGCGCAGCGCCGCGTTGAGCGCCTGCGCCATGCTGGAGGTGCGGGTGCCGGTCGTGGGGGATACCGCCGTGTTCATGAGTGCCGCACCTCGGCCTCGGCGGCCAGCTCCTCGGCCAACCGCGCCGCCTGCTCGCGCAGTTGCGGGGTCGGCTCGGCGTACACGTGGGCGAACAGGGACATCGGGTCGAGCTCCGGGTCGGCGTGGAACTCGGCCCGCATCCGGGCCGCCAGCGTCTCGGCCTCGTCGGCCGCCTCCCGCACCAGGGCGTCGTCCAGCAGCCCGAGCCCGCGCAGCGCGCGCTCCATCAGCAGGATCGGGTCGTGCTCGCGCCAGGCCGCCACCTCGGCCTCGGTCCGGTAGCGGGTGGCGTCGTCGGCGTTGGTGTGCGCCTCGGCCCGGTAGGTCAGCGCCTCGACCAGGGTCGGACCGCCGCCGGTCCGGGCCCGCTCGACGGCCTCGGTCAGGACGGCGTGCACGGCGGGCGCGTCGTTGCCGTCCACCAGCCGGCCGGGCATCCCGTAGCCGACGGCCTTGTGGGCCAGCGTCGGGGCGGCGGACTGCGCGCTGAGCGGGACGGAGATGGCGTACCCGTTGTTCTGGACCAGGAAGACCACCGGGGCCCGCAGCACGGCGGCGAAGTTCAGCGCCTCGTGGAAGTCGCCCTCGCTGGTGCCGCCGTCGCCGAGCAGCGCCAGCGCGACCACGGGGTCGCCGCTCAGCCGGGCGGCGTGCGCCAGCCCGACGGCGTGCGGGGCCTGGGTGGCCAGCGGGGTGCAGAGCGGGGCGGTCCGGCCGGCGCGGGGGTCGTAGCCGGTGTGGGCGTTGCCGCGCAGCAGGGTGAGCGCCTCCAGCGGGTCCACGCCCCGGGAGACCACGGCCAGGGTGTCGCGGTAGCTGGGGAACAGCCAGTCGCGCTCGCCGAGCACCAGCGCGGCGGCGACCTGGCAGGCCTCCTGCCCGGTGGAGGCCGGGTAGACGGCGAGCCGGCCCTGCTTGGTGAGGGTGGTGGCCTGCTGGTTGTACCGGCGGCCGACGACCAGGCGGCGGTACAGCTCGCGGAGCAGCGCGGGGTCGTGCTTCTCCAGCGCGGGGGTACCGAGGACCCGGACGGGAGCGGAGTCCGGGAGCAGCGGTGACGGGTCGGTGCGGGGGGCGGTCGCCCCGGGCAGCCAACCGGGTACCGCCGTGTGGTGTCTGTGGTCGAGAACGGTCATCTCGGGGCACCTCCAGGGGTGGCGGGGGCTCCCTACCGATTGTTCGGTCGTCTGTTCATCTTGACCAGAAGCGTGCGAAGGTGGTGGACAATCGGCCCGGGGGGCGGTCGACTGGTGGCAGTGCGTCCAATCACTGGGGGTGGGGGGTCATGTCGGCTGAACAGACGTCCAGACTCGACCGGGTCGACCGGGCGATCCTGCGGCTGCTGCAGCAGGACGGCCGGGCCTCGATCCGCTCGGTGGCCGAGCGGGTGCACGTGTCCCGGGCGAACGCGTACGCCCGGATATCCAGGATGGTCGAGGACGGCGTCATTCGCGGCTTCACCGCCAGGGTGGACCACGAACGGGCAGGTCAGGGGGCGTCCGCCTACGTCACCCTGAAGATCGTGCAGAACTCCTGGCGCACCGTGCGCGAGCGGCTGCTGGCCCTGCCCGGCGTCGCGCACATCGCCCTGGTCGGCGGGGACTTCGACGTGCTGCTCCTGGTGCACACCGCCGACAACCACGCTCTGCGGGAGCTGGTGCTGGGCAGCATCCAGTCCATCCCCCAGGTGCTGGGAACCCGCACCATGCTGGTCTTCGAGGAAACGGACCAGGTGCCGCCCGATTAACGCGGGGTGCCGGGAGGACTACCGGGCCCGCAGGCCGTCGAAGGCCAGGTGGACCACCGCGTCCGCGACCCCGTCGGCGGACTTCAGACCGGGCCGGTACCACTCCACGATCGAGTTGATCATGCCGAAGAGCAGCCGGGTGGCCAGCCGCGGTTCGACGTCCGACCGCAGCGCGCCGTCCGCCACGGCCGCCCGCAGCAGCTCGGCCACCTCGTGGTCGAACTCCCGGCGGCGCTCCAGCGCCCACTGCTCGGTGGCGGTGTTGCCGCGCACCCGCAGCAGCAGGGTGACGTAGGGCAGCTCCGTCAGCAGCACCTCCGCGGTCCGCCGCACGACGTGCTCCAGCCGCTCCACCGCGGGACCGTCCACCGCGCCCGGCTCGGCCAGGATCGCGAACAGCCCGTCCAGCGCCCGTCCCACCGCGAGCCGGAGCAGCTCCTCCTTGCCCCGCACGTGGTGGTAGATCGACGACTTGGAGATGCCGGCCGCCCGCGACAGGTCCTCCATCGAGGTGCCGTCGTAGCCGCGCTCGTTGAAGACGTCGACGGTCACCGCGAGCAGGGACTCCACGGTGTAGGCGGTGCGCGTGGTGTGATCGGCCATCCTCCGAGTATCCCCGCCCGCCCCGGGACGGCGGCGCCCGGGTGCCCTGGTCCACACCAAATCCCGGCGGCAGACCCTAGACTCGGCGGACGATCCGTCCAAGACCGAGCAGGTGGGGTTAGCCGATGTCCGCAATACCGGCAGTCGAATCCGATCTGCCCGAACAGCGCAGCGGCGGATCGACGGCCGCCCCCGCCACGGACTGGCGCGAACGCGCCCGCGAACTGGTGCTGCGCTTCGGCCCGGCCGTCTGGTGCTACGCCGTGCTGAAGCTGGTCGGCTTCACCGTCTTCATGAAACTGCTCTCCTTCTCCGGGGACTACCTCAAGAAGCACCCCCGGTTCGGCGGCGGCGCCAACCCCTGGGACGTGCTGGCCAGCTGGGACGGCTGGTGGTACCAGCAGGTCGCCCAGTTCGGCTACCACCCGGCGCTGGTTCCGGTGCCGGGCGGCAGCCCCGGCTTCACCATCGAGCAGAACTCGGCCGCCTTCTTCCCGCTCTACCCGGGTCTGATGCGGCTGGTCTCGGAGATCAGCCCGTTCGGCCTCTACGGCGCCGGAATGCTGGTGTCGGTGGTCGCCTCGCTGTTCGCCGCGGCCGGCATCTACGCCGTGGTGGACAAGATGGCCGGTCCGCGCGCGGGTGTGATCGCGGCCGGCCTGTGGGCGATCGCCCCCGGCTCGGGCGCCGAGTGGGCGATCTACTCGGACTCGCTGTTCGTCGCGCTGGCCTCCTGGGCCTGCTACTTCGTGATGACCAAGCAGTGGGTGGCCGCCGGGGTGATCACCCTGATCGCCGGCCTCAACCGGCCCACCTCGGCGGCGCTGATCGGCGCGGTCGGCCTGGCCGCGCTGGTGGAGCTGTACCGCCGGGACAGCGGGGTGGCGCGTCCGCTGACCGCGATGCTGCTGGCTCCGCTCGGGCTGCTCGGCTACGTCGGCTGGGTGGGCTGGCGGATGGGCGACTGGGGCGGCTACTTCACGCTCCAGCGGGACGCCTGGCTGCACTACTTCGACTGGGGCAAGGGCACCTGGTACGCGGTCCGCAGCGTGCTGCTGGGCCGCAACGACTACCCCTTCGCGTACCACACCTCGGACATGCTGGCGACGCTGCTGGTGCTGAGCCTGCCGGTGCTGATCGTGCTGCTGATCCGGCTCCGCCCGCCGCTGGTGCTGACCGCGTACACCCTGGCGACCATCGTCTCGGTGCTCGGCAGCCTGGGCATCTTCGGCAACACCTCGCGCTACCTGCTGCCGGCCTTCCCGCTGCTGATCGCGCTCGCGGTGGCGATGCGCAGGCTGAGCTGGCCGGTGCTGGCCGGTGTGCTCGGCACCGGCGCGGTCGCCTCCGGCTGGTACGCCGGCTATGTGATCTTCGAGCTGGGCATCCCGTAGACCACGCCCCCACGACCCGGCCAGAGGGGCGCGTCCGAATCAGGACGCGCCTCCCTTTTGCCCTCTTGAGCCGACCGATCGTTCGGTTACTCTGTGACGTGTCCCGTCCTCCCCTCTGAGGAGCGCACACCATGTCCGCAGCGGTCACCCACCCCCACGTCGCCGAGCTCGTCGAACGCCACCGGGCCACCCTGGAGGCCGCCGTCGACGCCGCCGCCAAGCGCGACTACTGGTCGCCCTACCCCGAGTTCCCCAAGGCCTACGGCGAGAGCGCCGCCGCGGACGGCAAGGCCGCCTTCGAGTCGCTGCTGAACCTGCCGTTCGAGCTGCCCGGCCACCCCTCCGACGGCGACCTGGTCGGCGGCGAGGCCTCCCCGTACGGCCTGGAGCTGGGCGTCGGCTACCCGCACGCCGGCCCGGACGCGCTGATCGCCGCGCTGACCGCCGCCCGCCCGGCCTGGGCCGCCGCCGGGCCGCTCGCCCGCGCCGCCGTCTGCCTGGAGGTCCTGGCCCGGATCAACGCCCGCTCGCACGAGTTCGCCAACGCCGTCATGCACACCACCGGCCAGGCCTACCCGATGGCCTTCCAGGCCGGCGGACCGCACGCCCAGGACCGCGGCCTGGAGGCCGTCGCCTACGCGTACACCGAGCAGACCCGGCTGCCGGAGAGCGCCGGCTGGACCAAGCCGCAGGGCAAGCGCGACCCGCTGGTGATGACCAAGGAGTTCACCGTGGTGCCGCGCGGCCTGGCGCTGCTGATCGGCTGCAACACCTTCCCCACCTGGAACGGCTTCCCCGGCCTGTTCGCCTCGCTGGCCACCGGCAACCCGGTGCTGGTCAAGCCGCACCCGCGCGCCGCCCTCCCGCTGGCGCTCACCGTGCGGATCGCCCGCGAGACGCTCGCCGAGGCCGGCTTCGACCCCAACCTGGTCTGCCTGGCCGCCGAGCACGAGGGCGGCACGGTCGCCGCCACCCTGGCCGTGCGCCCGGAGATCAGGCTGATCGACTACACCGGCTCCACCTCCTTCGGCGACTGGCTGGAGGAGCACGCCAAGCAGGCCGAGGTGTACACCGAGAAGGCCGGCGTCAACACCGTGGTCGTCGACTCCACCGGCGACTACCGGGGGATGCTGAACAACCTGGCGTTCTCGCTCTCGCTGTACAGCGGCCAGATGTGCACCACCCCGCAGAACCTGCTGATCCCGCGCGGCGGCATCGACACCGACCAGGGCGCCAAGTCCTACGACGAGGTGGTCCGCGACCTCGCCGCCGCCGTCGAGGGCCTGCTCTCCGACGACGCCCGCGCCACCGCCGTCCTCGGCGCCGTGGTCAACCCGGGCGTGCTGCGGCGCTCGGCCGCCGCGGCCGGCGGCGAGTACGGCGAACTCGCGCTCGCGCCGCGGGCGGTGGAGCACCCGGAGTTCCCCGGCGCGACCGTCCGCACCCCCGCGCTGGTCAAGCTGGACGCCGACAAGCCGGACGACCGCGCGGTCTTCCGCGGCGAGTGCTTCGGCCCGGTCTCGTTCCTCGTCGCGGTCGAGAACACCGCCGCCGCCGTCGAGTTGCTGCGCGACACCGTCCGCACCCAGGGCGCGATGACCGCCTCCGGCTACACCACCTCCCCCGAGGTCGAGGCCGCCCTGGTCGAGGCCGCCCTGGACGCCGGCGTCTCGCTCTCGCTCAACCTCACCGGCGGGGTGTACGCCAACCAGACCGCCGCCTTCTCCGACCTGCACGGCACCGGCGCCAACCCGGCCGCCAACTCCGCGTACTGCGACGGCGCGTTCGTCGCCAACCGCTTCCGCACCGTCGAGGTCCGCCGCCACAGCTGACCGCCCGCCCGCCTCCGGACACTCCGACGCGGCTCTCCGCCTCGGCCCTCCGAGCCGGGGCGGGGTCCCGAAGACCGGCGCTCTCCTCCGGTCCCCGGCCACTCGCCGGGGCCCGGAGATTCACAAGGTCGCTCCCGGGCGGCGATGATGGAGGCGGGGAAACGCCACACACGGCGTCCAGCCGCTGTTCGAGCACCGGGAGCTGACACATGAGCGAGAAGCAGACCGTCACCGACGTCATCGTGGTCGGCGCCGGACCGACCGGACTGCTGCTGGCCGGCGACCTCGCGGCCGCCGGGCTGGGCGTCACCGTGCTGGAGAAGCGCGCGGCCGAGTCCAACCTCACCCGGGCCTTCGCCGTGCACGCCCGCAGCCTGGAGCTGCTGGACGCCCGGGGCCTCGCCGACGAGCTCATCACCACCGGCCGGCCGCTCGGCCACCTGCGGCTCTTCAACAAGCTCCGGGTCGACCTCACCGACCTCCCCAGCCGCTTCCCCTTCGTCCTGATCGCCCCGCAGTACCGCACCGAGCGGCTGCTGCACGACCGGGCGGTGAAGGCCGGCGCGACGATCCTGCGCGGCGCCGAGGTGACCGGCCTGCGCCAGGACGCCGACGGCGTCACCGTCGAGACCGTCGAGGACGGCGCCGCCGCCACCCACCGGGCCCGCTACGCGGTCGGCGCGGACGGCGTCCACTCCACCGTCCGCGACCTGCTCGGCCTTCCCTTCCCCGGCGAGTCGGTGGTCGAGTCGGTGCTGCTGGCGGACGTCCAGCTGGAGCGCGAGCCGGCCGAGGCGGTCACCGTCGGAGCCAACGAGCACGGCTTCTCGTTCCTGGTCCCGTTCGGCGACGGCTGGTACCGGATCATCGCCTGGGACCGCGCCGAGCGGTTCACCGACGGCACCCCGCCCCCGCTGGACGTGATCGCCGACATCGCCCGCGAAACCCTCGGCGAGGACTACGGCCTGCACGACGTCCGCTGGAGCTCCACCTTCCACAGCGACGAGCGGCAGGTCCCCGACTACCGCTCCGGGCGGGTCTTCCTGGCCGGCGACGCGGCCCACTGCCACTCCCCGGCCGGCGGTCTGGGCATGAACACCGGCCTGCAGGACGCCGCCAACCTCTCCTGGAAGCTCGCCGCCGCCGTCCGCGGCCGGGCCACCGACGCGCTGCTCGACACCTACCAGACCGAGCGGCACCCGGTCGGCCGGATGGTGCTGCGCACCTCCGGCGCGCTGATCCGGCTCGCCCTCGCCCAGTCGGCGGCCACCCGGGCGCTGCGCGGCGCGCTCGCCTCGATCGCCGAGCACGTCGACCTGGTCGTGGAGCGCGGCGCCCGCACCATCTCCGGCATCGGCATCGCCTACCCGGCGCCCAAGGACGCCCACCCGCTGGTCGGCAAGCGCGTCCCGGACCTGCGGCTGACCGCCCTGGAACAGCCCCGCGAGGGCGCCCCGGCCGCCCCCGAGCGACTCTACGAGGCCCTGCGGGCCGGGGAGTTCGTGCTGGTCAGCAATGACGAGGTGGCGGCCGCCGACCCGTGGGCCGACCGCCTGGTCACCGCCGCCCCGGCCGACCCGCACGGCAAGCTGCGCGACACCGTGCTGCTGATCCGCCCGGACGGCTACGCCGCCTGGGCCGCCGTCGACCCGGGCGCCGGCGAACTGCGCGCCGCGCTCACCGAGTGGCTCGGCGAGGCCTGACCCACCGGGCCGCCCCGGGACGGACGGACCGTCCCGGGGTCAGCCCTTCGCCTTCTCGTAGTGCCGGGCCGCCTTCGCCCGGTTGCCGCACACCGCCATCCGGCACCAGCGGCGGCGGCCGTTCTGCGAGGTGTCGAAGAAGTGCAGGATGCAGGCCTCGTGCGCGCACTTCTTGATCCGCCGCGGCCCCTGGGCCAGCAGCCCCAGGAAGTCGTCCACCGCCAGCCAGGCGGCCAGCCGGTGCGGCTCGTCCATCTCGACCCGGTCCACCGGCCCGGCCGCCGAGGCCTCCCGCCGCACCCGCCCGTGCCGCAGCACCGCGTCCAGTCCGGCCAGCTCGCCGGGCCCGGGCAGCCGCCCCGCGTCCAGCTCGCGGACCGCCGCCGCCAGCGCCTCCCGGGCCTCGCGCAGGGCGTCCAGCCCGGCCTCGTCCGCCGCGCAGCGCCCGGCCAGCCCGGCCGAGGAGAGCCAGATCGCGTGGCCGTCGGGCGCCGTGAACAGGTCGTTGACCGGCACCCCGGCCCACCGCGTGTTCAGCAGGTCCAGCGCCAACGGCTCCCCGAGCAGCGGGCGCGGGTCCCGCGGGTCTGCTGTCCGCTCCGTCATCGGCCCTCCCAGGCTCTCGAACGGTCCCCGAGTCTACGTCCGGCCCGACCCGGGCGGTTCCTGGCCGGAACAGGACAGTGGACCGGCCGGATCCCGTCGCCCGCGCGGGAAAAGGGCGGTGTGTTTCCGTACTGTTTCAAGATCGCTCACCTGCGGGTCCACCCCCTGTGACCACTGTCATCCGCACGACTGATGACGTAGCCTCTCGACCGTGCATAGGGTTCCCCACAGCTCGGCGAGGCCGTTGACGGCGCGTTCCGGCGCCGCTCCGGGTCTGCCGGACCCGCTCGGTGGGGAAGGTAACCACATGGCCTCACAGCACCCCCAGGACGCACGACTCAGACTGGTCGGGACGCGCCAGGACACACCCGCGCCCGCTCCCCGGCCACCCGCTCCGCCGCTGTCGCCCGCCCCGACGCCCGGACGCCCCAGCCCCACCGGCGGCTTCGCCGACACCCTGCACGTGGCGATCGAGGCCAGCGGCCTCAGCCTGGACCGGATCCGCGCGGCGCTCGCCCAACGGGGCGTCAGGGTCAGTGTCACGACGCTGAGTTACTGGCGGCGCGGACGCAGCCAGCCCGAGCGCGCCAGCTCGCTGCGCGCCGTTCACCTGCTTGAGGAACTGCTCGGCCTGCCGCACTCCACGCTGTCCGCGCTGCTCGGCCCGCCCCGCCCGCGCGGCCGCTGGGCGGCCAACGCCAGCACCAGCCATCTGCGGCTCGAGGACGTCTGGCCGGGCGAGCAGGACATCTCCGAGGTGTTCGCCGAGCTGGACGCGCCGCCGGCCGGCGAGCTGGAGCGGCTCTCGGTCCACGACTCGTACTACGTGGACGCCGACCGCCGGGGCAACCTGCTGCGGATGCGCCAGGTGGTCCGCGCCACGGTGTCCGGGGTGACCCGCTGTCTGGTGGTGCACAAGGCCGACGAGGAGGCGACCGGCTGTCCGGAGATCACCGGGGTGCGGCACGGCCGGCTCGGCCGGGTGCGCCGCCGCCCGGAGGCGGGGCTGATCGTCGGCGAGGTGATGCTGGACCGCCCGCTCGGCCTCGGTGACAGCACCGTCTTCGAGTACGAGGTGGAGATCCCGTCCGGCGGCGCCCGGACGACCGAGTACAGCCGCCGCTTCGCCACGCCGGTGCGCGAGTACGTGCTCCAGGTGCACTTCGACCCGGCGACCGTGCCGGCGCACTGCGAGCGGTACGACCGCGATCCGGGGGCGGACGTCGACCGCCGCCGCGAACAGCTCTGGATCGGCGCCTCGGCCAGTGCCCACGTCCTCGCCCCCGACCAGCAGCCGGGCCACATCGGCGTCCGCTGGGAGTGGGAGTAGCCGCACCGCGGCCCGGCGCCCGCGCGCCCGCTCCTCCGTCCGCCCCCTCCGTGCCATTGTCATGGCAAAGCCATACCCGGAAAACCTAACCACTGAAACCGAGAGTACTGGTTGACGCTCCCTCAGACTAACCACTACTGTCTTCCACAACGGTTAAGTGCGGCGCCCGCAGGCGCCCTGACCACGGGAGTGATCAGGCATGTCCGGCACCATCAGCAGCACCCTGCAGACCGGCCACGTGGGACTGAACGTCACCGACCTGGACCGCTCGACCGCGTTCTACCGGACCGTCCTCGGCCTGGAACTGGTCAAGGAGGGCACCGACCCGGAGCACCGCTTCGCCTTCCTGGGACGCGACGGCCGCCTGGTGCTGACGCTCTGGCAGCAGAGCGAGGGCTCCTTCCCCACCGGCGCGCCCGGCCTGCACCACCTCTCCTTCCAGGTCGACTCGCTCGACGAGGTCCGCGCCGCCGAGACGCTGCTGCGGGAACTCGGCGCCTCCTTCGCCTACGACGGCGTCGTCCCGCACGGTGAGGGCGCCGCCTCCGGCGGGATCTTCTTCACCGACCCGGACGGCGTCCGGCTGGAGATATACACGCCGGCGGGCGTCGACGCGACCGGCGCCGAGGCACCCACCCCCTCGGCCCCGACCTGCGGCTTCTTCTAGGCCCCGCTTCCGACCCGAGCCAAGGCAACCGCGAGGGAGGCACCCGCGATGAACACCGCCGGCACGCCCTACCACCCCGGCGAACGGGCCGTGCAGGACCGGGCCGGCCGGACGGAGCGCGCCGACCACTCCGGCCGCGCCATCGGCGGCACCGTCCCGCCGGTGGCCGCCCGCTTCCTCACCGAGCGGCGGGTCCTGGTGGCCGGCGCGGCCGAC
>NZ_BAAAKJ010000116.1:31219-33893 GCF_039527695.1 Kitasatospora putterlickiae | reverse complement strand
CGGCCGCCGCGGCGCCGCCGGTGGTGGCGCCGGTGCCTCCGGTGCTCCCGGACCCGAGGCCGCTCGAACCGCTGCCACCGGACGAGCCGCCGGAGCCGCCCGTGTCGCCGGAGCCGCCCGAGGAGTCCGTACCGCCGGTCGTGCCACCGGTCGTGCCGCCGGAGACCGGCGTGGTGGTGTCGGTCCCGGTCGAACCGGTGCCGCCGACGGTGCCGTTGGTACCGGTACCGCCGGAGGACGAACCGCCGCCACTGCCGGACTCGGGGATCGAGCCGTTGCCACCGTTCGGCTCGGTCGGCTCGGTGGGCGTCGGCTCCGTCGGCGGCTTCTGGTTGCCCGGCCAGGCGCCGTCCTGCGCCTCGACGTGATTGACCGCCTCCTGGGCCTGCGCCCGCTGCTCCTTGGTGAGCGCGAGGAAGCCCGCGGGGAGGTGGCCCGGATCGGGGCCGTAGATCTGGCCGGTGTCGGTAACGGTCTTGAGGAACCTCGCCACCGCCGCGGCCTTGTCCGCCGACAGCCTTCCGGTCGGCACCATGGCGTACTGCACGACCGTCAGCGGGTAGGCGCGCTGGTCGGAGGAGTACGGGTTGTTGGTCTCGCCGTAGGGCAGCAGCTGCGTCCCGGTCGCCGGGTCCACCGGCATGTCCGACAGGGCGGACTGGAACGAGTTGAGCGTCGGGGAGACGAAGGCGCCGGCCGGGTTCTGGAGCTGCGCCTCGGCGAACGAGTAGGCCTTCGCCTGGCCGGAGTCCATGATCGCGAACATCGTCCGCCTCCCGACCGGCTGCTTGGGCAGCGGGGCGTTGCGGCCACCGTTGTCAGGCTCGGCGATGAGCCCGCTCGGCTGTCCGTCCTGGAAGTCCCGCAGCACCTTGCTCAGGCTGGTCTGGAGCGGGTTCCACTCGTACTGCTTGAAGTGCTTGACGTGCTCGGCCGGCTCCGGCTTGCCCGGCTTCTGCACGAATCCGGTGTTGTCCTGACGGACGAGCTGGTCGACCGGGAAGCCCCCGAACTTCGGGCGCAGGTACTCGGTGCTGATCCGGGTGCCCCACGGGTCGCGCTCGCCCTCCAGGAATCGCGCCGCGTCGGGGTCACCCGCGATCCACGAGGTCAGCCGGGTGCTGAGGTCGGTGGTGGTGCCCAGCACGATCGGGAGGGAGTCACCCGGGCCGGAACACGTCGGCCACTTCAGCCCGCTCGCGGCCGGCAGCGGGTTCAGCTGGAGGAACTCCGGATCGCTGAAGACGCAGGTCGGGTTGCCGTCGACCGACACCATCCTGATGTCGTCGTTGCCCGAGGCACGGTAGCTCTGCGTCAGCATCTTGGCCACCAGCCGGGCGTTGAGCCTCATGTCCCGGATCTGCCGGCCGCTCTCGTCGTTCACCCAGTACACGATCGAGATGCCGGTCGTGGCGAGCGGAGCGTAGACGTACGGCCGCGTCGGCGTACCGCGATCCGGCAGGGCGGTCAGGCCCACGTCCAATCGGCTGCCGTTCAGGAAGGAGTCCCGGGCCGCCGGCTCACCGCCCGAGGCGCCCCACTGCACGGTCAGCGGGGACTTGCCGAGGCAGAGGCCGGTCATCCACTGCTGCATCGCGCGGCCGACCATCTCCAGGCCGGAGGCGATCACATCGGGGGCGGCTTCCTTGCAGTCCTTGGGGGTCTCGGCGAAGGACAGCGGGATCTTGACGCGGTTCGCCCAGGCGCACTGCTCACCCGCGTAGTCAAGGGTCAGCCAGTTCTCGAACTGCGTGAACACGGCGTCCGCGGCGGCCGGACTGGAGATGTCGTCGTCCGCATCGTGGTTGTCGCAATTGGGAATGCCGTCGTTCGACTGGAAGAGGTCCACCGGGTCGCCGCCGTAATTGGCCTCGACCACGAGGGAGCACTCGTGCGTGGCATCGCAACCCAGCGAGGGGCTCGTCCGCCCCGAGCGGAGCTCGATGGCCGTACTGCCCGACCCGTCCGGACCGGTCACGGCGAGCGCCATGTTGGTCGGGAGGTCGGGAGTGGTCGTCCCCGGCGCCGGCTTGGGCTGCTCGAATCCCTTCTCCGGGTCGGCGTTGTACAGCGAGCTGCCGTAGCAGTCGGTGATTTTGGGGTCCTTGCCGCGACACTGGTAGACCCGGACGGTGTAGAAGACCGACTTGTTGCCCTCGGCCGCGAAGACGGGGTTGCCACTCCCGAGCCGACCCTTGCTCGGGGTGAAGCCGCTCCAGGACACCTGGATGACCTGGTCCGTCAGGTTCTCGGTCTGGGAGACGGTGATGCTACCGACCCCCGGGCCGTGGGTCTTGGGTCCCGGATTCCAGACCAGGGGCCCGGGAACCGTCACCGCGGAGGAGGCGTGAGCCTCGGTGACCGTGCCCAGGCCGAGCGGCACCGTGACCAGCGCCGCCGCCACGGCGAGCACGAGTCCCATGGCCGGTATCCGCCGGCGCCACCTCCCCCGCTCTCTCGGATCGGGTACGCGGAATCTCATGGCGGGCACCTCCGGGATGAACGAGCCGCCCGGGGGGGGGCGGCACGAGGGAATGGTCGCGCTCAGGCTGACGGCTCCGGTTGCCTACTATTCGGCCAGCCCTACATGGCCGGATCAGGTCGACCGGGTGTACGAGAACACAACGCGACAACTCTGTACCGGAGTTGGGAACTCCGCATGCGACGGACCCGC
>NZ_BAAAKJ010000116.1:23479-31191 GCF_039527695.1 Kitasatospora putterlickiae | reverse complement strand
CCCCTGGCTGATCTTGCGTCAGCTGGCCGGCGTGTAGGTCAGCTTGAAGGAACCGATGGACTGACCCGCCTTGAAGAAGTCGGTCTTGAGGTTGGTGTCCAGGTACTGCGCACCGTCGGCGTCGATCTGCAGGTCCGGGGCCACCAGGGTCTGGGTGGTGCCGGTCCGGGAGATGTCGGCGTCGCCGGTCGGGTCCAGCAGCTTGACCGCCGTGGTGCCGTTCACCGGCACACCGGTGACGGTCCAGGTGGCGGCGTCGAACTTGAGCCCCTTGAAGGTGGCGCTCTTGCCGGTGAAGACGTTGACGAAGAGCAGGCCACCGCCGAGCTCGACGCCACCGACGTAGTTGGGCAGGTTCGCCTTGCCGCCGGTCACCGGGAAGGTGGTGGTGATGCCGGTGGTGCTGTCGTACGAGGGGGCGGCGGTCGGCAGCGGGATGACGACGATGCCGTTGAGCGCCTGGTCCTTCAGGAAGGTGGTGCTGGAGGTAACCACCGCGCTGCCGGTGGCCGGCGTGCTCGCCGGGGCCGTGTCGGCGACGGCCGCACCACTCATGCCGGTAACGGCGAGAACGACGGCGGCACCGGTGGCGGCGAGACGGGCGCGGGTACGGGACATGCTGTGCTCCTTGGGAGAGGTGTGTGCTGGGTGGTGCAGGCGACCTGAGAAGGCCGCCCCTGCGGCCGGCCGCCCCGCACTGCCCGGCGGAGGCGGCGGCCGAAGCATCTCGGTGGCCGGTCAGCCGTGCATGACGGTGCCGCAGCCGTTCACCGGCAGCGGCAGGAAGCCGTGCTGCCGGATGATGGTGGTACCGCCCGGGCCGCACAGCAGGCCGCCCTTCGCGAAGACCGCCCGCAGCGCGCTGGTCCGGGGACCGGTCCCCAACCAGTCGGCGTCGCGGACGACGGTGTAGAGGATCCGGCCGTACCCGGTGACGGCGAACGGGGCGTTGATCGTCTTGTTCACCGTGTCCACCGGCGTGATGCCGTCGATGCCGCGGACGGTCAGCTCGCCGGGCGCGTCGGTCGAGGTGCTCTGGCCGAGAAGGGTCTGGCCGACGTAACGGCCGACCGCGTACGGGATCACCACGTCGGGGTCGTTCAGGGCCGGGTCGGTGCCCTGGTTCTCCAGACCGCCGCTGGTCACGCACAGGCCCGGGATGACGCCGCCGATGGCCGTCAGGAAGTGGTCACGCGTACCGGAGCCCACGCCCGGCAGCGTCGCCTTGATCGTCGCGCTCGGCAGCGCCGGGTCGATCTGCTGCCAGTTGGTCTTCACGCAGCTGTAGATGGCCCGCAGGTCGGCCGTGGTCAGGTTCGACGGCGCGTGGCCGCCGGCCTTCGCCGCCCAGGACACCGCGTCCTTGGCGAACGCCACGAAGAGGTTCGACGGAAGGTCGCTGGTGTAGCCGGGCCCCCGGTCCGCGCGGGCGAAGTCGACGGTGGCGGCGGTGTTGACGTTCAACGCCGTGATCCCGGCCCAGGTGTTCGCGGGGCGGTAGATGGCCGTCGCGCCGTCCTTCGGGACGATCTGCGCCGATCCGCTGGCGTCCCAGCTGTACATCCGCGGCGAGGTGGTGTCACCCGCTGCGGCCAGGGCGGCGTTGTACTCCGCGGAGACCTGGTTGAGCAGCGGTCCGGTGGTCGGCGTTCCGACCCCGACGATGTCGGCCGCCGCCGGCGTCCACGGGTCGGCCGAGGCGGTTCCGGTGGTGCCCAGGAGGAAGGACGTGGCGAGGGTGGTACTCGCCAGGATGCCGACGGCGGCCTTGCGCATATGCGTGGTCCTTAACGGGTCTGAGGCGGAGTCGTGCTCAGCTGGTGGTGCCGCAGGCGCCGGCCGGAAGCGGCAGGAAGCCGTGGCTCTTGATGTCGGCGAGGGCCGTCGTGTTGCGGCAGATCCAGCCGGACGTGCCGAAGATGTTCCGCAGTGCCGCCCCGTGCGCGTCCGTCGCCGTCCAGTCGGCGCCGCGGACCAGGTCGTGGAGCACCCGGCCGTAGACGGTCGCGGCGAACGGGGCGTTGATGGTCTGGCTCACCGTGTTCACCGCCGCGATCCCGTTGATGCCGCGGACGGTCAGCGATCCGGGCGCGTCGGAGCCGGTGCTACGGCCGAAGTAGGCCTGGCCCACGTAGTGGCCCACCGAGTACGGGACCAGCGCGTCGGCGTCGTTCAGGACCGGGTCGGTGCCCTGGTTGTCCTCGACGCCGCTGGTGACACAGGCACCGGGAATGATCGGCGTGCCCCCGCCGAGGGCCTTCAGGAAGAAGTCGCGCAGGCCGGAGCCGGGCTGCGGCAGGAACGGCTTGATCGTCGCGTTCGGCAGCGACGGGTCGATCTGCTGCCAGTTCGTCCTGACGCAGGTGTAGATGTCCTTCAGCTGCGCCGTGGTCAGGTTCGCCGGCGCGTGGCCCCCGGACTTCGCGGCCCAGGAGGCCGCGTCCTTGGCGAGCGCCACGAAGGTGTCGGTCGGCAGGTCGGAGGGCAGCCGCCCCCGGTCCATCCGGACGAAGTCCACGGAGCTCGGGACGGCGTGCAGGTAGGTCTGGCCGATCCCGGTCCCGGTCGGCCGGGCGACGGACCCGGTGCCGGCCTTCAGGACGATCGGCGTGGGACCGGTCGCGTCGAAGCTGTACAGCCGCGGCGAGGTCGTGTCACCCGCTGCGGTGAGGGCGGCGTTGTAGTCCGCGGAGAGCTGGTTGAACAGCGGGGCGGTGGTCTGCGAGCCGACGCCGACGATGTCGCCGGGGTTCGGCACGACGGGCGGGTCGGCGAGCGCGGCCCCCCCGGTCAGACCGACCAGCGAGCCCGCGAGCGCGGCGACGGCGAGCGGCTTGCCCATGGTCGTTCGCATCGTTTCTCCTGGTCCCTGTGTGGTGGCGGCGGCATCGCCCGGTCACGCTGTGTTGTGCGAGCCGGCGGCCACGGGTGTGACGCCCGTGGCCGCCGGGACGTGCGGTCCTACAGGTGGTGCCGGTGGTTCAGGTGCGGGACGGCTCAGATGTGGGTGGAGACGCCGCAGCCGTTGTCCAGCTTCAGGAAGCCGTAGCTCTGGATGTCGGCGATGGCGGTGGCGTTCTTGCAGATCCAGCCGTTGGCGCCGAAGATCGAGCGGAGCGCGACACCGCGGGCGGCGGTGGAGGTCCACTCGGACTGACGGACCACGTTGTAGACCACGCGGGCGTAGTCGGTCTGGGCGAAGGCGGCGTCGATCTTCTTGCCGGCGACGTCGATGGCGGTCACGCCGTTGACGTTGCGGACGGTCAGCGGGCCCTGGGCGTCGTTGCCGACAGCGTGGCCGAAGTACACCTGGCCGATGTAGTGGGCGACGGAGTACGGGACGATGGCGTCGTTGTCCTGCAGGGCCGGGTCGGTGCCCTGGTTCTCCTGGGTGCCGGAGACGACGCAGGCGCCCGGGGTGACCGCGACACCGGAGCCGATGGTCTTCAGGAAGTAGGCACGCGTGCCGGAGTCGGCCTGCGGGAGGAACGGCTTGATCGTCGTGGCCGGCAGCGACGGGTCGATCGCGTTCCAGGTGGTCTTGGCGCAGGTGTAGATGTCCTTCAGGTCGGCCGTGGTGAGGTTGGCCGGGGCGTTGCCGCCCGCCTTGGCGGCCCAGGACACCGCGTCCTTGGCGAAGGCGATGAAGTAGTCGGTGGCCTGGTCGCCGGTCTGCGGGCCGCGCGAGGAACGGGCGAAGTCGACCGTGGTGTTGGTGTTGTTCTCCAGGGCCTTGATGCCGGCGCCGGAACCGTTCGGGCGGGCGATCTGGGTCGCACCGGTCTTGGTGGCGACGATCGGGGTGGTGCCGGTCGCGTCCCAGCTGTACAGCCGCGGCGAGGTGGTGTTGCCGCTCGCGGCGAGGAACGCGTTGTAGTCGACCGAGAACTGGTTCAGGATCGCCTGGGTGGTGTCCGAGCCCACGCCGACGAAGTCGTTGGCGGTCGGCAGGGTCGGCAGGGTCGACGGGTCGGCGACGGCGGTGCCGCTGGCGACGGTGACGACCGAGGTCGCGATGGCGGCGGCGGCGAGCAGCTTGGCAGCGGTCTTGCGCATGTTCCTGTTCCTCCGGTGGGAGAGACGTGCATCGCGTGCCCGGGTACTGCTTGTCAGTCCCGGGGCCGGGAGCCGCGTCCGCGGCGGCCCGTTCCGGCAGTGCCGATCCTGTCGGTCGGCGCGGTTCCGTCGGAAGGGCGGACGGTCGGCGCGGGCGATTGTCGATTTCTCGGTTCGGTGAGGTTTAACAACAGGTCAGCGCCGCCGCGAAGGGGGAGAAAGTCGCAGGTCAGAGGCCGGTGACGTTCTTCTCCAGGTGGCGGCTCGGGGGGTTGCCGGATACCTGTGCTTCACCGGAAGAGGGGGAAACGGGGGCGCGGGCGGGGCCAACGCGAGAAGCCGCCCGAGGGCGGCTGGGCGGCGGCGGACGGTCCGTCAGAACGGCCAGGCGTCGTCCCGTCCGGGGCGGCGCAGGTCCTGGCCCAGGCGCTGGAGTCCGGCGAGGAAACCGGTCACGCCGGCCTGGCACTGGTCGCGCCGCAGGTACCCGCGGGCGCTGCGGGCCACCGGCCCGGCCGCGTCGGCGGCGCCGGGGCGGGTGGTGCGCAGCGGCAGGTACGCCGCCCAGACCCACAGCCGGGCCTCGGACTGGCCGACGGTGCAGCGCAGCGCGGTCCGCTCGATGATCAACTCCCGGATGGCGTCCGCCAGTTCTGCCTCACCTCGGTAGGTGCGCACACCGACGCCGAGCTGCCGTCCGTTCGCCGCGCGCAGCGTCCAGGAGAGCGCGCGGTCGCCGACCGGGACGGTCAGCAGCCGCGGCCCGCGCCGGTCAGCGGACATCGGACGTTCTCAACGACGGCCCCCGTTCGATGAATTCATGACGCACGGGCGGCTCCAGGGCCGGCTGCTTGGCCAGCAGCACGACGAACCGCCGGAAGGCGTTCTGGCAGGTCGCGTACCGCTCGTAGGCACGGCTGGACCGCACCTCCGGCAGGGTGCGCGAGCCCGGGATCACCCAGATCCAGCCGATGCCGTCCCGGACGTGCGTGATCCGGGCGGTGAGCCCCTCCGCGACGGCCCGTAAGCCGTCGAAGCCGCGCTCCGCCTCCCCGGCCGTTTCGTACGCGGCCGGGGTGACCGCGACGACGCGTCCGTTCGGTGCCTTCAGTTGCCAGCGGTACCGCCCGTCCGGTGCCCGTTCGGCCCGGAACCCCCCTCGACTTGCCCCTGCTGCGGTGTGACCGCGGCCTGACGCGTCCACTGCTCCCCCACAGTCCGGTACCTCTCCGAGACGGGAGTAAAGCTATGTGTGCACACGAGAGCGCCGGAAGGCCGCGAAATGCACAACTTGCTCCGTTGGCCGGGAAGTTCTCTCTCGTTAAACTTTCACCGAGTGCACACCAACCGCGCGCCAACCAAACCCGCTGTGGATCCCCGTCGTTTACAAACCGTTCGAAGACGCCCGGGTAGGTGCCGATGGTCCGGACGGACGTTCACAGCCGGGCCGTCCAGTGCACCCGGGTGCCCTTGCCGTACGGGCCCGGCTCGTGCCAGGCGTCGCCGCCGAGCGCCTCGGCGCGCCGGGTCAGGTTCCGCAGGCCGCTGCGCCGCCCGCCCTCGGGGATGCCGACGCCGTCGTCGGTGACGGTCAGCAGGACGCCGGGCCGCCCACCCCGGTCCAGCGACTCCGGGTCGCCGCCGACCGGCCGGCCGCCGTCGTCCAGGTGCACGGTGGCGTCGACCTCCACGCCGACCCGGGAGGCCCGGGCGTGCCTGGCCGTATTGGACAGCATCTCCCGCAGTGCGGCGAGCAGTTGACGTTCCGTCTTCTCGCCGACCAGGCTCTCCACCGGGCCGACGAAGGCGACCGAGGGCTTGAAGCCGAGCGCCGCCGCGGTCTGGCTGCACTCGCGCAGCACCCGGGTCCGCAGGGTGTCGGGCGCGTCGCCGTGGCCGTCGTGCTGGAGCGCGTAGATGGTGGTGCGCACCTCCTGGATGGTGGCGTCCAGTTCGTCGACCGCCTCGCCGATCCGCACCTTCACCTCGGGGACGATGGCACGCCGGGCGGCGCTCTCCAGCATCATGCCGGTGGCGAACAGCCGCTGGATGACCAGGTCGTGGAGGTCCCGGGCGATCCGGTCGCGGTCCTGGAAGACGGCCAGCCGCTGCTGGTCGCGCTGGCCCTCGGCGAGCCGCAGCGCGAGCGCGGCCTGCGAGGCGAAGGTCTCGGCGAGCTGCTTCTCGGCCTCGGAGAACGGCACCGCGCCGCGCGAACGCCAGACGCAGAGCCCGCCGAGCACCCGGCCGGCGGCGACCATCGGCACGGCCAGCGAGGGCCCGAAGCTGCGGGCGAGCCGGATCACCACGGTCGGATCGGTGGACATGTCGTCGAGGTGGACGCTCTCGCCGGCCAGCAGCCTGGAGGCGAAACCGTCCGTCGGCAGCAGCTCGCCGCGGACGAACTCGGCGGCCTCCCCGGAGGTGTGGGCGATCCGCAGCCGGCCGTCCACGGTCGGCAGCAGGATCATCCCGAGCGCGGCGTCCGCCAGCTCCCGGACCTGCTCGGCGGCGACGGTGAGCGCGACCTCCGCCTCGTCGGTGGAGAGCAGCGCCGTGGTGACGGCCGCCGCTCCGGCGATCCACCGCTCCCGGCGGCGGCCCTCCTCGTAGAGCCGGGAGTTCTCGATCGCGACGCCGGCCGCGGCCGCCAGCGCGTGCACCACCTGCTCGTCCTCCGGGGTGAAGGCGCCGCCGCCGCGCTTCTCGGTGAGGTAGAGGTTGCCGAACACCTCGTCGCGGATCCGGATCGGCTCGCCCAGGAAGGTCCTCATCCCCGGGTGGTGCGGCGGGAAGCCGTAGGAGCGCGGATCGGTGCTGAGGTCGGTGAGCCGCAGCGGCTCGGGCCGGTCGATCAGCGCGCCGAGGATGCCCCGGCCGACCGGCAGCTCGCCGATCTCCTGGACCGTCTCCTCGTCGACGCCGACGTGGATGAAGTCCTGCAGCCCGTGCCCCCCGGGGGCGACCACCCCGAGCGCGGCGTACCGGGCGTCCACCAGCTCGGCCCCACCGGCGGCGATCCGGTGCAGGGTGGCGTGCAGGTCGAGCCCGGCGCCGACCGAGACGACGGCCTCCAGCAGCCGCTGCATCCGGTCGGTGACGGCGGCCGCCGACTGCAGCCGCTCCGACACCTCGGTGACCAGCGTGTCCAGCCCGAGCGAGGAGATCTCGGGCACCCGGTGCGGCGCGGGGTCGGGTACCGGTTCCGGCGGGGTGAAGTCCGGCAGGTCAGGAGTGGGGTCCATGGTGAAGAGCGTAGTTTGTACGGTTTTCGACAGAAGTAGCGACGCGACGGGCCGGGGCGGGCCCTTCCCGGCTCTCCCGGCTCCCCCCGGCTACCCGACCGCCAGCGGCAGCCCGTCGGTCTCCCGTTCGCGCTCCGCCATCCCCCGCAGCCGGCCGCCGGGGAGGGCGAGGAGGTCGGACCAGCGGCCGCGTTCGACGACGCGGCCGGCGTCCAGGACGAGGACCTCGTCGACGGTGGTGTCGTCGAGGCCGGCCAGGCGGTGGGTGATCAGGACGGTGGAGCGGCCGGCGGTGGCGGTGAGCAGGTCGGCGGTGAGGGCGTCGGCGGTGGGCAGGTCGAGGTGCTCGGCGGGCTCGTCGAGGACGAGGACCGGGAAGTCGGCGAGCAGCACCCGGGCGAGCGCGAGCCG
>NZ_BAAAKJ010000116.1:22697-23390 GCF_039527695.1 Kitasatospora putterlickiae | reverse complement strand
AGGCCCAGCCTGGCGGCCAGCCGGGCGGTCGGGCAGGGCCGGGCGCCGTGCTCGCCGACCATGGTGTCCAGGCCGTCCGGCAGGGTCTCGGTGAAGTCCAGCAGCCGGGCGGCGGCGAGCGCGGCGCGCAGCTCGTCCTCGTCCGCGTCCGGCCGGGCCAGCCGGAGGTTCTCGCGCAG
This sequence comes from Kitasatospora putterlickiae, assembly GCF_039527695.1. Classification (NCBI taxonomy): domain Bacteria; kingdom Bacillati; phylum Actinomycetota; class Actinomycetes; order Kitasatosporales; family Streptomycetaceae; genus Kitasatospora; species Kitasatospora putterlickiae. The sequence continues at coordinate 23,211 of NZ_BAAAKJ010000116.1, read as the reverse complement.
CGAGCTGTCGAAGACGTGCGCGTCCTGGGCGCAGAGCCCGATCACCCGGCGCACGTCCTCCCCCGCGAGGTCCCGGCTGTCCACCGCCCGCGGACGGCCGGCGGCGAGCACGACGCTCCCGGCGTCCTGGTCCAGGAAGCGCAGCAGCGTCTGGGCGAGGGTGGTCTTGCCGGAGCCGGACGGGCCGACCACGGCGATCCGCCGGCCCGGGGCGAGGTCGAGGTCGACGCCGGCCAGCGCGTCGGTGTCCTGGCCGGGGTGGCGGGCGGTCAGCCCGCGGACGGCGATCGGCAGCGGCCGCTCGGGAAGGGCCTTCGGCGCGGCCGGTTCGGCGACGGCGGCGGGCGCGTCCAGCACCTCGTCGAGCCGGGCCGAGGCGGCCAGGCCTCGGCGGCGGGCCTGGACGGCGAGCGGCATGCCGGTGACGGCCTCGAAGGCGGCCAGCGGGGTGAGCACGACCACGGCCAGGCAGACCGGGGCGAGCGCCCCGGACTCGACGCCGCGCACGCCGACG
>NZ_BAAAKJ010000116.1:0-22575 GCF_039527695.1 Kitasatospora putterlickiae | reverse complement strand
GACTCGGCGGCGCGGACGGCGGCGAGCCGGCCGGGCAGCGCGCCGGCCACGGTCAGCTCGGCCGTTCCGCTGAACGCCTCCAGCACGGTGGTGGCGAGCCGTCCGCGCGCCGGGGCCTGGCGGCGTTCGGCGGCGGCCGACCAGCGGGCGGCCAGCGTGGGCACCGCCAGCCCGGCGAGCAGCAGGCCGGCGCCGAGCACCAGCCCGGCGGCGGGCAGGAAGGCGCCCATGGCGACGGCGGAGGCCAGCGAGACCACCACGGCCACGGCGGCCGGCAGGCGCCAGCGCAGGTAGTGGTCCTGGACGGCGTCGACGTCGGCGACCAGCCGGGAGAGCAGGTCGCCGCGCCGGAACGCGGGCAGCGCGGCCGGGGCGAGCACGGTGAGCCGGCGGTAGACGGCGGCACGCAGGGTGCCGAGGCAGCGCAGCACGGCGTCGTGCGAGACCAGCCGCTCGGCGTAGCGGAAGACGCTGCGGCCGATGCCGAAGGCGCGCACCGAGGTGACGGCCATCATCAGGTAGAGGACCGGCGGCATCTCGGAGGCGTAGGAGATGAGGTAGCCGGAGGTGGCCATCAGCGCGACGGCGCAGCCGAGGGCGAGGGCGCCGAGCAGGACGGAGAGGGCCAGGCGGGGCTGGACCGCGTCCGGGCCGGACTCCGGGCCGTCCCGGGGGGCCGGCGGGGTCGGGAGGCCGCGGTGCGCGGGCACCGGGACGTCCGCCGGGGAGCCGGGGGCGGCCGGGGGAGCGGCGGGCCCGTCCAGCCGGACCCGCCGGTCGGCGGCGGCCAGCAGCGCGGGCCGGTGCGCGACCAGCAGCACGGTGCGCGCCGGGTCGGCGGCCAGCGCGCGGACGGCGTCCACCACGGCCGCCTCGGAGGCGCCGTCGAGGTTGGCGGTGGGCTCGTCGAGCAGGACGAGCGGCCGGTCGTCGGCGAGCAGCACCCGGGCGAGCGCGAGCCGCTGGCGCTGGCCGGCGGAGAGTCCGGCGCCGTCCTCGCCGAGCGGAGTGTCCAGCCGGGTGACGAAGTCGAGGGCGTGCGCCGAGCGCAGCGCCGTCCACAGCTGCTCGTCGGTGGCCTCGGGCCGGTAGAGCCGCAGGTTGTCGCCGACGGTGCCGGCGAACAGGTGCGGGTGCTGCGGCACCCAGGCGATCTGCCGCCGCCAGCTCGCCGGGTCCAGGTCGGCCAGGTCGTGGACGCGCCCGTCGGCGGCGGTGATCCGCACGGTGCCGGCGTCCGGGGCGGTGAGGCCGAGCAGGACGCCGAGCAGGGTGGACTTTCCGGCGCCGGACGGGCCGGTGAGCGCGACGGTCTCGCCCGGCCGCAGTACCAGCGCGGCGCCGTCGAGCGCGGGCGCGGTGCGGTCGGGGAAGCGCACGGTGAGACCGTCGGCCTCGACGACGGCCCCGCCGAGCGCGGGCGCGGGCACCGTGCCGGCGGCCGGCAGCGGGGTCTGGAGCACCTCGAAGACCCGGTCGGCGGCGGTCAGGCCCTCGACGCTGGAGTGGTAGAGCGCGCCGACCTGGCGGATCGGGAAGTAGACCTCGGGGGCGAGGATCAGGATCAGCAGCCCGGTCTCCAGGTCGAGGCTTCCGTTCACCAGCCGGAAGCCGATCGAGACGGCGACCAGCGCGACCGAGAGGGTGGAGAGCAGTTCCAGGGCGAAGGAGGAGATGAAGGCGATCCGCAGGGTGCGCAGGGTGGCCCGGCGGTAGTCGGCGGTGATCCGGGTGATGGTGGCGGCCTGGGCGCGGGCCCGGTTGAAGACCTTGAGCGTGGGCAGTCCGGCCACCACGTCCAGGAAGTGGTGGGAGAGCCGGGCGAGGGTGGTCCACTGGCGGTCCATCCGGGCCTGGGTGGCCATCCCGATCAGCACCATGAACAGCGGGATCAGCGGCAGGGTGCCGGCGATGATCGCGGCCGAGGTGGCGTCGGCGCCGACGATCCGCAGCAGCACGGTGGCCGGGACGATCACGGCGAGCGCCAGCTGCGGCAGGTAGCGGGCGAAGTAGTCGTCGAGCGCGTCGATCCCCCGGGTGGCGAGGGCGGTGAGTTCGCCGGTGCGCCGGCCCGCCAGGTGGGCCGGGCCGAGCGCGGTGGCGTGGTCGAGCAGCCGGCGCCGCAGGGTGGACTTCACCCGGGCGACGGACCGGTGCGCGGTCAGTTCGGTGAGCCAGCCGACCAGCCCGCGCCCGATCGCGGTGAGCACCAGCAGCGCCAGCGGCGCGGTGAGCTCGTCGAGCCCGTCCCGCCGCTGGAAGCCGCGGACCACGAGCTCGGCGATCAGGCCCGCCTGGGCGACCACCAGGGCCGCGTTCGCCGCGCCGAGGAGGACGGTCCCGGCGAGGAAGACCCGGGTGGTGCGGGCGTACCCGAGGAGTCGGGGGTCGACCGGCTTCACGGCGTCAGGCCTTGTCGAGGGCGGCGGCCGGGTCGTGCCCGGGGATGTGCTGGACGCCGATCCGCTTGCGGAACACCCAGTACGTCCAGCCCTGGTAGAGCAGCACGAGCGGGGTGAAGATCACCGCGACGACGGTCATCAGCTTGAGCGTGTAGGGCGAGGAGGCCGCGTTGGTCACGGTCAGGCTCCAGTCCGGGTTGAGCGTGGACGGCATGACGTCCGGGAAGAGCGACAGGAAGAGCATCGCGACGGCGGCGACCACGGTGGCGCCCGAGAGGACGAACGCCCAGCCCTCGCGGCCCACCTGGTTGGCGGCGAGCGAGCCGACCAGCGCGAGCACGGCGATCACCAGGGCGACGAGGCTCCAGCCGTTGCCGTGGTCGGCCTGGGTCCAGATCAGGAAGACCGCGGCGAGCGCCGCCGTCGCCAGTCCGGCGCGCAGGGCGGTGGCCCGGGCCCGCTCGCGGATCTCGCCGACCGTCTTGAGCGCGGCGAACACCGCGCCGTGGAAGACGAACAGGACGAGCGTCACCAGGCCGCCGAGCAGCGCGTACGGGTTGAGCAGGTCCCAGAAGCCGCCGACGAAGTTCTTCTCGGCGTCGATGTCGACGCCGCGCACGATGTTGGCGAAGGCGACGCCCCAGAGGAAGGACGGGATCAGCGAGGTCCAGAAGATCGCCTCCTCCCAGTTGCGCTGCCAGCGCGGCTCGGGCCGCTTGGCCCGGTACTCGAAGGCGACGCCGCGCACGATCAGGCAGACCAGGATGATCAGCAGCGGGAGGTAGAAGCCGCTGAACAGGGTGGCGTACCAGTCCGGGAAGGCCGCGAAGGTGGCGCCGCCCGCGGTCAGCAGCCAGACCTCGTTGCCGTCCCAGACCGGGCCGATGGTGTTGATCAGCACCCGCCGTTCGGTGGTGTTCCGGGCCAGCGTCTTGGTGAGGACGCCGATGCCGAAGTCGAAGCCCTCCAGGAAGAAGTAGCCGATCCAGAGGACGGCGATCAGGACGAACCAGACGTCGTGAAGTTCCATGGTGTGTCGGTCCTATCGATCCTCGGGGGCCTCAGTAGGCGAAGGCGAGCGGCTTGTCGGCGTCTTCGTCCGAGGACGGGCCGCGCAGGGACGGGTCCTTGGCGGGCGGCCGCTCGTCGGTGGCCGGGCCGGCCTTGGCGTACTTGACCAGCAGCCTGACCTCGATGACGGCGAGGATCGCGTACAGCCCGGTGAAGGTGGCCAGTGCGCCGATCTGGGTGCCGACGCTCACGTTGGGCGAGACGGCGCTGGCGGTGGTCATCAGGCCGAAGACCGCCCAGGGCTGGCGGCCCATCTCGGTGAAGATCCAGCCGAAGCTGTTGGCGATCAGCGGGAAGCCCATGGTGAGCATCCCGATCCGCCAGCTCCACTTGGTGAGGAACGGGCCCAGCTCGCGCTTCGGGGTGAGCATCAGCCTCGGCACCTCGTCGTCGCCGGTGCGGAACTCCGGGGCCAGGAAGCGCTTCTTGCGGGTGGTCCAGAGTCCGATCAGGCCGGCCACGAAGGAGGTCATCCCGAAGCCGATCATGAGGCGGAAGCCCCAGTAGGTGACGAAGATGCTCGGGATGTAGTCCTTGGGGTCGCCGCCGTACTTGGCGGCCTCGGCGGCGGCGGTGTCGTTGATGCCGGGGACGGAGGAGCTGAAGTCGCTGTTGGCGAGGAAGGACAGCGCCGCGGGGATCTCCAGCTCGACCGAGTTGTGGCCCTTGCCGACGTCGCCGACCGCGAAGACCGAGAACGGCGCGGGGGCCTTGGTGTCCCAGAGCGCCTCGGCGGCGGCCATCTTCATCGGCTGCTGGCGGAACATGACCTTGGCGAGCTGGTCGCCGCTGAGCGCGGTGCCGAGGCCGGCGATGACGGCGAGGACCAGGCCGAGCCGCAGCGAGGTGCGCATCGCGGCGACCCGCTTGGGGTTGGCGGTCTGCGGCTTGCGCTTGGCCTTCCAGAGGTGGAAGGAGGCGATGCCGACCACGAACGCGGCGCCGGTGAGGAAGGCCGCGGTCAGGGTGTGCAGGACGACGGTGACGGTGGTGTCCTGGAACAGCACCCGGGCGATGTCGTTGAGCTGGGCCTTCCCGGTGGCCGGGTCGATCGCGTAGCCGACCGGGTGCTGCATCCAGGAGTTGGCCGCCAGGATGAAGTAGGCGGAGAGCACGGTGCCGAGCGCGACCATCCAGATGCAGGCGCAGTGCAGCTTCCTGGGCAGCTTGTCCCAGCCGAAGATCCACAGGCCGATGAAGGTCGACTCGAAGAAGAAGGCGATCAGCGCCTCCATCGCGAGCGGGGCGCCGAAGACGTCGCCGACGAAGCGGGAGTAGTCGGACCAGTTCATGCCGAACTGGAACTCCTGGACGATCCCGGTGACCACGCCCATCGCGATGTTGATCAGGAAGAGCTTGCCCCAGAACTTGGTGGCGTGGAAGTACTTCTCCTTGTTCGTCCGCACCCACGCGGTCTCCAGCCCGGCGACGATCGCGGCGAGGCTGATGGTGAGCGGGACGAAGAGGAAGTGGTAGACGGTGGTGATGCCGAATTGCCATCGCGCGATGGTCTCGTGAGCGATTGCCAGTTCCACGTCGCCCTCTCTCCAACCGACCCTCTGAGGTCACATTTCAGGACAAACTTCATCTATAGCGGGAGACCGCTGCCCAAGCGCGCAAGCTTGTCCGCTTGTGAACGTGAACACGTTCACAAGCATCAGTATCCACCACTCTTACAGGTGAAAAGCAGGCGGGGTGGGGTTTGACCGGCAGCGATGCCGTGCGCACAGTCTGCGAACGGGCTCGTCGGACCACAACGAGCGACCGGGCGCACGCCGCGGAAAATCCGGACGATCCGCACATTGACAACCGCCGGATCCTCCAGGGCTGCGGATTCGAGGACGCCCGCCCCGGAGCCGTGCCAGACTCCGCCCGTGCGAACGATCGTCGAAGGGATGGCCGGGCGCCTGGCCGCCGTGCCGGGAGTGGTGGGCGTCATGCTCGGCGGCAGCCGGGCCCGGGGCGAGCACCGGCCGGAGTCGGACTGGGACCTCGGCCTCTACTACCGCGGAGCCCCCGACCTCGACGCGCTGCGCGAGGTCGCCGGACCGGGCGTCGAGGTGACCGGCCCGGGCGGCTGGGGGCCGTGGGTGGACGGCGGCGCCTGGCTCACCGTCGAGGGCCTCGGCCGGGTGGACTGGATCCTGCGCGACCTCGACCGGGTCGACCGGGTCCGGGCCGACTGCCTGGCCGGCCGCTACGAGGTGGGCGTCCAGGCCGGACACCCGCTCGGCTTCTGGTCGCCCTGCTACGTCGGCGAGCTGGCGCTCGGACAGGTGCTCGCCGACCCGTCCGGCGCGCTGACCGAACGCCGGGCCGCGTACGCCGGCTACCCCGAACCACTGCGGGCCGCCCTGACCGGGAGCACCTGGGAGGCCGGGTTCCTGCTCGACGGGGCCGCCAAGGGCGCGGCCCGCGACGACACCCTGTACGTCGCGCTCTGCCTCTCCCGCGCCCTCGGCGTCCTGGTGCAGGCGCTGTACGCGGCGGACCGCCGCTGGTGCCTCAACGAGAAGGGCGCCCTCGCCGTCGCCGAGACGCTGCCCGGCGCCCCGGACGGCTTCGGCCCGCGCGCCCGCGCCCTGCTCGCCGCCCCCGGCGACGGGCCGACGGCACTCACCGCCACCGTGGACGCCGCCCGGTCGCTGGTCGCCGACACCGAGGCCGCCCTGCGAAACAGCTGACGCACCGTCAGGCGTGGCCGAGGAGTTGGGTGCCGGAGGCGGAGGGGGCGCGGGCGGTGAAGTAGTCGACGAAGCCGCGCAGGAACTCCGGGGCGGTGATCACGCCGTCCCCGTCGGTGTCCAGCTGGCGGAAGCCGTGCGAGAGTTCGGCCGGGTGCACCCGGCGGCCGTCGAACAGGACCCGGTACTCGGCGAAGTCCAGCAGGCCGTCGCCGTCGGTGTCGGCGGCCGCGAAGACCGCCCGCAGGGCGGGCAGCAGGCCGCCCTCCAGGTACTCCGGGTCCCGGTCGCAGCCGGCCAGCGTCGCGGTGACGTACTCCTCCCGGCTGATCCGGCCGTCGCCGTCGGCGTCCATGCCCGCCCGCAACTGCTCCCACCACGCCTCGAACGCGGCGTACACCCGGGCCTCGCCGTCCTCGGTGAGCTCCAGCCGCCAGCAGACGTTGTGCGCCATCGCCTGCAGGTCGCGGGCGGTGAGCCAGCCGTCCCCGGTCTGGTCGAGGACCTCCCGGAAGAACCGGTCCAGCCGGGGCGGCCGGGTGTCCTGGCGCGGCATCCGCCGGGGGCGGGACGGCGGGCGCACGCCCGGGGCGCGGTAGCGCAAGCGGTCCGGCAGCCGGGTCAGCGCCATCCGGCCGACGCCGTGCAGCACCCGGGAGAGCAGCGCCCCCCGACGGGTGCGGACCAGGCCGAACCGCTCGCGGTACACCGCCGGGAGGTCCGCGACGGTCAGCTCGGTGACCACCTTGGCCACCGCCCACCGCAGCGCCCGCCAGCCGGCCGGCCCGAGGAAGCGCAGCCGGCGCGGGCAGGGCGCCTCGTGCAGCATGTCGTACAGCAGGTGGCGCGCCGTCCCGGTGAACTCCAGCCGCTCGGCGGTGGTCCGCCGCAGGTAGCCGGGCAGCTCGGCGGCGGTCGCGGGCAACTCCCCGGCGGGCAGCCCGAACACCGCCGCGATCTCGGCGAACTCCCGGTAGAGCTCTTCGAGTTCGTCGGCCGAGTAGGGATCTCCGCTCAACTCCCGCATCGCGGCGACCGATTCGAAGAGGGTGAGCAGCACCCAGGCCCGGGTGGCCGGGTCGTGGGCGTCGTAGGTCCGGCCGTCCTCGGTGGTGCCGCGGATCCGCCGGTGCGCCCGGTCGAGCCGCTTGACCTCGCGCCAGAGCTGCTCCTGGTCGGCCTGGAAGAGCCGCCGCCCGCTGCCGAGGGTGTGCTCGATCCGCCGCCAGGGGTGGCCGCGGTAGGTGGAGTGCTCCTCCATCCCGGCCGCGACCACCGGGTGGGACGCCTGGAGCACCAGGAGCCGCCAGGCGACGAGCACGATCCGCCACTCCGAGAGGTCCCGGCGGAAGGAGACCCCGGGGCGTGGGGCCGACGCTGAGGACGCTGCTGACGCTGCCATCCGGATCTCCTGGGACTTGCGGGACCTTCGCGTACGGGCGAGGCCCTTCCCGGCCGTCCGACCGGGAAACCAGGCGCAGGATTGGTCAGATAATCCTACTTAACAGGGGCTGTCAGCTCAGCGAGGTCCGCGAGGTCCACCGCGTCCAGGCGCAGCGCGGCGGCGGCGATGTTCTCCTCCAGGTGGGCCGGCGAGGAGGTGCCCGGAATGGCGAGGATCGCCGGCGAGAGCGCCAGCAGCCAGGCCACCATCACCTGGGCCCGGGTGGCGCCGTACCGCTCGGCGACCCGGCGCAGCGCCGGGTGGTCGGGCACGCCGGTGCCGCCCAGCGGGTAGAACGGGACGAACGCGATGCCCCGCTCGGCGCAGTCGGCCAGCAGCCGCTCGTCCGCCTCGTCGCGCTCCAGCACGCTGAACCTGTTCTGCACCGCGGCCACCGGGGCGAGCGCCTCCGCCTCGGCGAGCTGGGCGGCGTTCACGTTGCTGACGCCCAGCTGCCGGATCAGCCCCTCCGCGCGCAACTCGGCGAGCGCGGCGAACGGTTCGGCGATCGAGGACTGGCTGGGCAGCCGGCGCAGGTAGACCAGGTCGAGCCGGTCCACGCCGAGGGCGCGCAGATCGCGGTGGACCGCCGCGCGCAGGGCGTCCCGGTCCGCCGGGTCCATCCAGCTCCCGTCCGGCTCACGGCCGGGGCCGACCTTGGTGGCGATCACCAGGTCGTCCCGGTAGGGGTGCAGGGCCCGCCGGATCAGGCCGTTGGCGGAGACGTCGCGGAAGAAGTAGAACCAGGCGGTGTCGATGTGGTCGACGCCCAGCTCCGCCGCCCGGCGCAGCACCCGCAGGCTCTGCTCCGGGTCGCAGGCGGGCCCCTCCCAGTCGCGGGAGGGCAGCTTCATCGCGCCGAAGCCCATGCGGGACACCGGCAGTTCGCCGCCGAGGAGGAAGGTGCCGGCCGCGGAGGCCTCAGGAGTCGTCGTCATGGCACTCAGCCTCACCCGGGCTCGCCGGACCGCCGTCCGATCTGGCAGCTTGCTGCCATGAGCACCGATCGGATCATCACCCTGCACGGCGAACGCGAGCTCGTCCAGCGGGCCGGCCACCTGTTCGTCGCCTCACGCGAGGAGTTCCTGGTCGCCGCCGCCGATCTGGCGACCTGGTCGGCGGGCGTCAACGCGGCCTTCCGGGAAGGGAAGCGGCCGCACGTCCTCCCCGGCCTGACCATGCGCAAGCTGTACAGCCGGCGCGCCCTCGCCGACCCCGAGCAGCACCGGCGGCTGCGGCGGATCGCCGCGAGCGGCATCGAGGTCCGGATCTCCGACGGGCCGCTCGCCCGGGAGGCCATCGTCATCGACCGGCGCACCGCGATCCTGGCCGGCGCCCCGGTGCGCGGCGTCCTCACCTACACCGTGGTGCACGCCCCGGAAGTCGTCGACGGCGTGCGCTCGCTGTTCCGCGCCACCTGGGAGACCGCCACCGACCTCGCCGACTGCGCCGCCCCGCCGCCCCCGCTCACCGACCAGGCCCGCCACATCCTGCGCACCCTCGCCGCCGGCCACACCGACGAGACCGGAGCCCGCCTCCTCGGCGTCTCCCTGCGCACCTACCGCCGCCGCGTCGCCGACCTCATGACCGCCCTCGGCGCCACCTCCCGCTTCCAGGCCGGCCTCCTCGCCCGGGGCCTGCTGGAGGAGGAGGTCAATCCTGCCGGCCCCCGGTGATCTCCGGACCGATCGGGAACCCCTTCGCGGGCCCCTCCGGAATCACGGCCTGCGCACCGTACGGCGTCCGCTCCGACCGCGCGTAGGCGCCGCGCTCCGGGTCGGGGCCGGTGAGGACGGTGACGGCGCCGCCGTCGTCGTAGTCGTAGTCGTCGATGATCACGTACACGGGGATGCCGGCGGTCGCGTAGGCGCGGTGTTTGAGGACGCGGTCACGGCGACGGTTCGCGCTGCCGGGCGAGACCGCCTCGACCACCAGGGCGACACCCGAGGCGAGCACTCCGAGGCCCTCGGGGTGTTCGATCTCCTCGACATCGTCAGGGACGACGAAGACATCAGGAACCGCGACCTTGAGTCCGTGGATGACGTTGCCGTCGTTGGCCGGGCCCCAACCGCTGCCTCGCAGGTGGTCGTGGAGCGCTCGGAAGACGCGCCGATTGACGTTGAAGTGACGCGTCCCACCGGTCGGCGACATCTCGATGGCCCCCTCAATGAGTTCCGCGCGGAAGCCCTCGGGGACCTCCATCGCCTTCCACACCTGCCACAGCGCCTGGTCCAGGTCCACGACGGTCTCCTCGGCTACGAGCGCGAACAGTGAGACACCCCTCATTCCCGTCCAGGGTGATCAGCCCGCGCGGTCCCGCACAAGCCACGGCCGTAGCCTCACATGCCGACGGCCAGTGGCAAGGCCAGGTGAGCGCAGTTCACTCGATCGGGGGGTTTCAGCGCTGGTGGGGGAGTTCGAGGCGGAAGGTGGCGCCGGTGCCGGGGGCGGTGTGGAGGGTGAGGGCGCCGCCGTGGGCGTGGGTGAGGGCGGTGGCGATGGCGAGGCCGAGGCCGGCGCCGCCGCGCTGGTCGTGGCGGCTTCGGGAGGCGTCGACGCGGTAGAAGCGGTGGAAGACCAGGGCGGCCTGGTCGGCCGTGAGACCGGGGCCCGCGTCGGCGACCTCCAGCAGGCAGAGGCCGTCGTCGGAGCCCACCCCGATCCGCACCGGGGTGCCGGACGGCGTGTGCTTGACGGCGTTGCCGACCAGGTTGGTGACCACCTGGCGCAGCCGGGCCTCGTCGCCGAGCACCGGGGCGGGCCCGGGCGGGCCGCTGCCGGCCGGGCCGGTGAGCGCGACCGGGCGGCTCGGGTCGAGCGCGACGAGGTCGTGCAGGGCGTCGGCGGCGAGCGTGCGCAGGTCCATCGGGGCGAGGTCGAGCGGGCGTTCCTCGTCGAGCCGGGCGAGCACCAGCAGGTCCTCGACCAGGGTGCCCATCCGCACCGCCTCGTTCTCGATCCGGCCCATGGTGCGGCGGACGTCGGCCTCGGTCGGCAGGGCGCCCATCCGGTACAGCTCGGCGAAGCCGCGGATACCGGCCAGCGGGGTGCGCAGCTCGTGCGAGGCGTCCGCGACGAACCGCCGCATCCGGGCCTCGGACTCGGCGCGGGCGGCGAACGCGCACTCGATCTGCGCCAGCATGCCGTTCAGCGCGATGGAGAGCCGGCCGACCTCGGTGTTCGGCGGCAGCGCGGGCATCCGGTGGGAGAGCTCGCCGGCGGCGATCAGCTCGGCGCCCTCCTCGATCCGGCGCAGCGGCCGCAGCCCGGTCCGGACGGCGAAGAAGCCGAGCGCGGCGATCACCACCAGCACGCCGCCGCCGATGCCGAGGAAGGCGGTTCGCAGCCGGGCGACGGTGCTGTCGATGTCCTCCCGGGAGACCGCGACCATCACGTACGCGGAGCTGGGCGCGGGCGCGGCGAAGACGCCGGCCTGGGTGTTCTGCCGCTGGACCGGCAGCACCACCGCCCGCCAGCGGTGCCGGCCGCCGTGCTGGTCGGGCAGGTCGAAGGGGGCGTCGGGGTCGGCCCCGGCGGGGTCGAAGGCGGCGGGCTGCGGCGCCGGGTCGCTCTCGGAGACCGGCTGGCGCACCACGAACTGCACCTTGCCGTCGGCCGACAGGTACTGGACCAGGTACTGGCTGGGCAGGGTGGCCAGGTACTGGGGGGCGGAGCGCTTGCCGCCGGCCGCCGGCACCTGCGGCTGCTTGGCGTCCGGCCAGTTGAGCCGGGACGGCGCGCGCCGGGCGAGCGGCTCGGCGTAGCGCTCCAGCTGTTCGTCGAGCCGCTGCACCAGCTGGTGCCGGACGCTGCCGAGCACCATGGTGTCGCTGATCACTAGCCCGGTGGTGACCAGCACGAGGACGAGCACCAGCAGCCGGGCGCGCAGCGACAGCCGGCCGAGGCGGCGGGACAGGACGGCGGTCAACTCCGTCCCGCTCAGCCCTGCGGCGGACGGCGCAGGGCGTAGCCGATGCCGCGCACGGTGTGGATCAGCTTGGGCCCGTGCGCCGGGCCGGAGTCGAGCTTGCGGCGCAGGTAGGAGATGTAGGACTCGACGATGGAGAGGTCGCCGCCGAAGTCGTAGGCCCACACGTGGTCGAGGATCTGCGCCTTGGAGACCACCCGGCCGACGTTGGCCATCAGGTAGTGCAGCAGCTTGAACTCGGTCGGGGAGAGCGCGACGACGGCACCGCCGCGGGTGACCTCGTGGGCTATCGGGTCGAGCACGAGGTCGGCGACGACCAGCCGCCCGTCCTCGGCCGGTCCGCCGGAGCGGCGCAGGATGGCGCGGATCCGGGCGATCAGCTCCTCCAGGCTGAACGGCTTGGTCACGTAGTCGTCGGCGCCCGCGGCAAGGCCCTGGACCTTGTCGCCGACGCCGTCCTTGGCGGTGAGGAAGAGCACCGGCAGGTGGTCCCCGGGGTGCCCGTGGGCGGGGCCGGCGATGAGGCCGCGGCTGGTCTGCTCGCGCAGCCGCTCGACGACGGTGAAGCCGTCGAGGTCGGGCAGCATCACGTCGAGGACGACCAGGTCGGGGCGGTCGGCGGCGATCAGCCGGAGCGCCTCGGCGCCGGTCGCGGCCGAGGCCACCCGGAAGCCGGAGAAGCGGAGCGAGGCGGACAGCAGTTCGCGGATGTTCGGTTCGTCGTCGACGACGAGGAGGTAGGCCTCCCCCTGGCCGCCGTTGTTCACCGCCGAGGTTCCTGGTGTCGACACAGTGCCTTGCACGGGGGTTCCGCCTCCCGGTCGGACGATGGCGTTTCAGCTTGAGGCTAGCCCGGGGAGGCTATGAGCCATCGATGAATGTTGGATTAACACCTTATCGGGCGTTTTTGTGCGGACAGACCCACGGGGCGGGCCTGGGTGGTGTGCGCACGGCTTCGGCGGCGGGCCGCGCGGGCGTCCGGGGCGGCCGGGGTCAGCCTCCGGACGCGGATCGGGAGCCGCCGCCCGGGCCGGCGGNNNNTTCGGCGCCCAGCGCCCCGGTGACGCCGGTGCGGGCCGAGCCGCCCCCGTTCCTGCCGGCCGTCGCGCCGGTCGCGGCGCCGGCCGCGGTGCCCGCCACCGTGACGCTCCGGCCGGGCCGCAGGTCGCCGACCCGGGCACAGGCCGCGGTTCGGGTGGCGCCGGACACCGGTACGCCGGGCGGCGGGCAGCGGGCGGGGCCCGGAAACACCGAGGCGGAGCGGGCGGCCCCACCGGGCCGGCCACGCTCCGCCGCGGACGCGGGTCGGACTACAGCTCCTTGCGGAACGCCTCCGCCACCGAGAGGAAGATCGAGTTGCCCTCGACCTCGCCGATGGAGATGCGCACGCCCTCCGGGAACGGGCGGACGATCACCCCGGCCTCGGCGCACGCCGCCGCGAACTCCTGCGAGCGCTCGCCGAGTTCGAGCCAGACGAAGTTGGCCTGCGAGTCCGGGATCCGCCAGCCCTGGGCGCGCAGCGCGGTCACCACCCGGGTCCGCTCCTCCACCAGCGCGTCCACCCGGACCATCAGGGCGTCCTCGGCCCGCAGCGAGGCGACGGCGGCGTCCTGGGCGAGCTGGGTGACGCCGAACGGCACCGCGGTCTTGCGCAGCGCGTTGGCCACCGGCTCGTGCGCGATCGCGAAGCCGACCCGCATCCCGGCCAGGCCGTAGGCCTTGGAGAAGGTGCGCAGCACGCAGACGTTCGGGCGGTCGCGGTAGAGGTCGACGCCGTTGGGCACCTCGGGGTCGCGGATGAACTCGATGTACGCCTCGTCGACGACGATCAGCACGTCGGACGGGACGGCGTCCAGGAACCGCTCCAGCTCGGCGCGGTGGATCACGTTGCCGGTGGGGTTGTTGGGGTTGCAGACGAAGATCAGCCGGGTCCGCTCGGTGACCGCGGCCAGCATCGCGTCCAGGTCGTGGTCGCCGCCGGCGGTGAGCGGTACCGGGACCGGGGTCGCGCCGGCGACCTGGGTGATGATCGGGTAGGCCTCGAAGGAGCGCCAGGCGAAGACCACCTCGTCGCCGGGGCCGGCGGTGGCCAGGATCAGCGACTGGGCGACGCCGACCGAGCCGGTGCCGGTGGCGATGTGCTCGGCGGGCACGCCGAAGCGCTCGGCCAGCACGGCGGTCAGCTCGGTGCCGGCCATGTCCGGGTAGCGGTTGAGCTTGCCGGCCGCCGCGACCGCCGCCTCCAGCACGCCCGGAAGCGGCTCGTAGGGGTTCTCGTTGGAGGACAGCTTGTACGCGTCGGCGCCGGCGGGCTTGCCCGGCTTGTAGGTGGGAATGCCGTCCAGGGTCGGCCTGAGGCGGGGCCCCTGTGCTGCGGTCACGGTCGGTCTCTCCTTCTGTTCTTCCGCTGCGTTCGCCCGCCACGGTCGGGATCGCCGCCGTGCCCGGGATTCGGAACGCACCCGGTCCACCCCGGTCGGGTGCCCTGAACGATACCGATCGCACTCACCCGTAGGGGTGAGATGCCCGGTCGGGTTACACGTGCAGATCAGCCATTCTGCCGGGTTCCTTTGGCACATGTCAGAGGTAAACCGGCTGGTTCCGTCCGGGGATCGAAGGGGCGCACACGGGCTCACTCATGGAGAAACGTATCTCCACAGGCTCCCAATGCGCCGGTCACAGACCCTTGTCAGGAGCCATACGATCGGTCCGCCATGACAGCAGCAGCCAACCAGAGCGGTCGGCGTCCCACCACCTCACGGCGTCTGGAGCGGGCCGGCATCCGGGATGTGGCAGCAGCCGCCGGAGTGTCGATCACCACCGTCTCCGACGCGCTGAACGGGAAGGGCCGCCTGCCCGACGAGACCAGAAGCCGGGTGCGCGAAGTCGCCGAGCGCCTCGGCTACCGCCCCTCGGCGGCCGCGCGGACCCTGCGCACCGGACGGTCCGGCCTGATCGGGCTGACCGTCACCACCTACGGCGAAGAGCCGTTCACCTTCACCGAGTTCGCCTACTTCGCCGAGATGGCCAGGGCCGCCACCAGCGCCGCCCTGGGCCGCGGCTACGCGCTGGTGGTGCTGCCCGCCTCCTCCCGGCACGACGTCTGGGGCAACATCGCCCTGGACGGCACCGTGGTGATCGACCCGCCCGACCAGGACCCGCTGGTGAGCGAGCTGTACCGGTCCGGCGTCCCGGTGGTCAGCGACGGCAAGCCGGGCAACTGCCCGGTCACCGCCTGGGTCGACAACGACCACGAGGCCGCCGTGCTCGGCATCCTCGACCACCTCTCGGAGGCCGGCGCCCGCCGGATCGGCCTGCTCACCGGCACCAGCACCGACACCTACACCCGGCTCTCCACCGAGGCCTACCTCGGCTGGTGCGCCAAGGTCGGCCAGGAGCCGGTCTACGAGACCTACCCCGCGCACGACCCGGCCGCCGGCGCCGTCGCCGCCGACCGGCTGCTCGCCCGCCCCGACCGGCCGGACGCCGTCTACGGCCTGTTCGACCCCAACGGCACCGACCTGCTCGCCGCCGCCCGCCGCTACGGCCTGCGGGTGCCCGACGACCTGCTGCTGGTCTGCTGCAGCGAGAGCGACGTCTACGCGACCACCGAGCCGCCCATCACCACCCTGTCGCTCAAGCCCCGGCGGATCGGCACCACCGTGGTGAACCTGCTGATCGACGCCATCGAGGGGGTGGACTCCGGCACCGGCGTCGACATCGCCCGGCTCTTCCCGCCGCGCTTCCGCACCGCCGGCACCGGCCCGCCGCCCGGCACCCTGATGCCCACCGAACTCATCGTCCGCGCCTCCTCCCAACGGCGGAGCCCGCGCACCACGGTCAGCCCGCCCCGCCCGCCGGGCGAGGTGTGACCCCGGGCCGCACCCACCGGGCGTGCGGCTCACCCCCTGCCGAGTCGGGACAAAACGGACCTGACGGACCGACCGGCTGACGCTCCGGAGGATTGGATACCCACCAGGTGACGACGCCGGGAGAGTGGTCTTCCTATGATGGGCGAATGACACCCGAGGACCGCTTCCCCGGGCCTGAACACCCGGACTCAGGCCCCCGCCACCAGCCGGACCTCGACGTGCTGCCGTACGGCACCTATTACGAACCGGAACCCGCCGCCGAATACGCCGGAGGCGGGTACGAGGCCGAGACCTACAGCGGCTACGGCGGCGCCCGCTACCTCGAACAGCACTGGCCGGCCGCCGGCCCCGACCACGGCCACACCGTGCACGCCCCGACCGGCCACGACGGCCACGACGGGCACCAGAGCGACGACCCGCCGACCATCGAGCTCGGCCCCCCGCTCGCCGAACCCGGCCTGCCCTACCACCCGTACCCGGCCCCCGGCCCCGGCGAGCCGCCCGGCCCGCTCTACGTGGTCGGCGACGTGCACGGCTACCTCGACGAGCTCCGCGCCGAGCTGCGCCACCAGGGCATCATCGACGCCGACGGCCACTGGTCGGCCGGCCGCGCCCGGATCTGGTTCCTCGGCGACTTCACCGACCGCGGCCCGGACGGCATCGGCGTCATCGACCTGGTCATGCAGCTCGCCGCCGAGGCGGCCGCGGCCGGCGGCTACTGCCGTGCCCTGATGGGCAATCACGAACTGCTCTTCCTGGGCGCCGCCAAGTACGGCGACGAGGCGGTCCAGTCCACCGCCGGCACCGCCTCCTTCCTCGCCGCCTGGCGGCTCAACGGCGGCCAGCAGAGCGACCTGGAGCGCCTGGAGGCGCACCACATCAGCTGGCTGTCCCGGCTCCCGGCGATCGCCCTGGAGGACGGCCACCTGCTGCTGCACTCCGACACCACCGCGTACCTGGAGTACGGCGAGTCCATCGCCGAGGTCAACGACGCCGTCCACGACCTGCTCGCGGACGAGGGCGTCGACGAGTGGTGGGACTGCTTCCGCCGGTTCACCAAGCGGTTCGCCTTCCGCGGCGACGCCGGCCCGATGGCCGTCCGCGAGCTGCTGGACGCCTACGGCGGCGTGCGGGTGGTGCACGGGCACAGCCCGATCCCGTACCTCACCGGCGCGGTGCACGCGGACGACGGCATGCCGCCGCACGTCCCGGGCCCGTACGTCTACGCGGACGACCTGGCCGTCGCCATGGACGGCGGCGTGACGATGGAGGGCCGTCTGCTGGTCGCCCGCCTGCCGGTCTGACCCGCCCCCGCGCCGCCCTGCCCGACGCACCGCCGCCGGACGAACACCGTTCCGGCGTGCGGCCGGGCCGCGTCCGCGTGCCCCGGCCCGCGCCGGGTCCGCCGCCGCGCCCGTACTGACCTGCGCCGACGACCTCCGAGCACGAACCAGCCGTCCCCCGCGCGGAAGTCCGCCGATTCCCTCCGGTTTAATGTGCCCTCTGGTGTGGGGTAGATCTGGATCGCCTTCCTTTTACTGGAGAGGGGATAAAACAGACATGGACCAAACCGAGGGGAATTCCGACACGTCCGAAAAATCCAGGACACCGGGGCTTCAACTCCCCGTTGCCCGTATTGCCATCATTGCCGGGCTGGTGGCCACGGGCCTTGCGGTCCGCGCGTTGATGGCGGACCGGGAGTCCGTGGATTTCATGTACTTCCTGGCGAACTGGCACCGCACGCTGGACGAGAACGGCGGATTCCTGGCGATCGAGGAATCGGGGTTCTCGGATTACAACGTCCCGTACCTCTACCTGCTGGCGGCGCTGACCTATCTCCCGGTTTCGGCACTCATCGGAACCAAGATCGTCTCGATCGCGTTCGACCTGCTCCTGGCCTTTTTCGTCTTCCGGATCGTCGCCCTCCGCCACCCGCGGCCCGACGACTGGCGGCCGATCGCCGCCGGCGGGGCGGTACTGCTGCTGCCCACGGTCGCCGTCAACAGCGGCTGGTGGGCCCAGGCGGACTCGATCTACACCGCGTTCATCGTCGGCGGCCTCTACTTCGTGCTCCGCCACCGCCCGTGGTGGGCCTGCGCCATGCTCGGCTTCGCCCTGGCCTTCAAGCTGCAGACCGTCTTCGTCTTCCCGTTCCTGCTGGTCCTGCTCGCCGTCCGGCGGATCCCCTGGTACACGCTGCTCGCCATACCCGGCGTGTACCTCGCACTGGACGTCCCGGCCCTCCTGCTCGGCGCCGACCCGGTCAAGCTGCTCACCGTCTACGCCCGGCAGACCGGGGCCTACCAGCAACTCACCATGAACGCGCCCTCGGTGTACCAGTTCATCGACCGGCCGGCGTCCGCCGAGCAGGCCGCGAACATCCGCACCGCGGGCGTCGTGATCGCCGGCGCGGTGGTGCTCACGCTGGTCACGCTCGCCGTCCTCTCCCGAACCGGCCGGGCCGCCTGGCGCCGCGACGAGGGACACGTCGGGCTGAGCGACGACCAGGTGGTGCTGCTGGCGACCTGCTCGGCGCTCGTGGTGCCGTTCCTGCTGCCGTCCATGCACGACCGCTACTTCTACGTGGCCGACGTGCTCACCCTGATCGCCGCGTTCCTCCTGCCGCGCCGGCTCTGGTTCGCGCCGTTCCTGACCCAGCTGTCCTCGCTGGCGGCCTACATGGCCTTCCTGCGGGCCCCGTCGGCCGAGCGCCTGGGCGAGTACAACTACTCCGCCCGGACCTGGGTGCTGCTCGCGGTGGTGATGGGCGGCGTGGCCGTCGGCGTGGTCGTGGTCACCCTCAGAGAGTTCCGCCGCCACAAGAACCCCGCCGTCGAGCCGCGGCCCCCGGTCCCGGCCGTCTCCTGATCGTCCGGCTCCCCCGCTTCCGGCTCCCCCGCTTCCCGCTCCGGAACGACGACCGCCCCGGTAGGCCCCGGCCTTCCGGGGCGGTGCGGTTCCCGCGGCCGGGCCGCTCCTGGTCGGCCGCGAGTCACGCGGGCCGCGGACCGTCCGGTCCCCGTGTTGGCGTGCAACCACCTGTTCACGGGGGCGGCATTCCCCCCGAGTCGACAGAAACGGCCTTGATCGCGGCGGCCGTCCGGCGGATCGTGGAAGGGTCCGTCCGACCGAGCCCACCCCGACTGGAGCCCCCCCATGACCGCCCTCCGCGTGAAGGCCTTCGACCACCTCGTCCTCAACGTCGGCGACGTCGAGCGCTCGCTGGAGTTCTACAGCGGACTGCTCGGGCTGGAGCCGGTCCGCGTCGACGAATGGCGGGCCGGCCGGGCCCCCTTCCCGTCCGTCCGGATCACCCCCGACACCATCATCGACCTGACCGACCGCTCGCGCGGCGAGTCCAACGTCGACCACATCTGTCTCACCGTCGAGCCGCTCGACTGGCAGGAGGTCGTCGACTCCGGCGCCTTCACCGTCCTGGAGGGCCCGGTCACGCGCTACGGCGCCCGCGGCGACGCCACCTCCCTCTACGTGCGGGACCCGGACGGCAACACCGTCGAACTCCGCTGGTACCCCGAGGACGCGGCCTGACGCCCGGTGGAGAGGCATCCGGACCGGATCGTCCGCCGCGAACCGGCGGCGCACGACGGAGAGGTTCCGCTCGTGGACACCAGAGAACTCGATCTCGAAGTCCGCCGGGGCGGACCGGCGCGCTGAGAACGAGACGCTGTCCCACGACGACCCTCCGGCGTCGGGGAACAGCGCCCTCGTCACTCCTCCATCAGTCGACCAGCGGCAGGTAGACCTTGTTGCCCTGGGCGGCGAACTCGGCGGACTTCTCGGCCATCCCGGCGAGGGCCTCGGCGCCGTAGCCGGACTCGACGGCGCTGGCTCCGTCGCCGTGCTCGTCGCGGATCTTCTGGGAGATCTTCATCGAACAGAACTTCGGGCCGCACATCGAGCAGAAGTGGGCGGTCTTGGCGGGTTCGGCGGGGAGGGTCTCGTCGTGGAAGGCGCGGGCCGTCTCGGGGTCGAGGGCCAGGTTGAACTGGTCCTCCCAGCGGAACTCGAAGCGGGCGTCGGAGAGGGCGTCGTCCCAGGCCTGGGCGCCGGGGTGGCCCTTGGCGAGGTCGGCGGCGTGGGCGGCGATCTTGTAGGTGATGACGCCGGTCTTCACGTCGTCGCGGTTGGGCAGGCCCAGGTGCTCCTTGGGCGTGACGTAGCAGAGCATCGCGGTGCCCCACCAGGCGATCATCGCCGCGCCGATGCCCGAGGTGATGTGGTCGTAGCCGGGCGCGACGTCGGTGGTGAGCGGGCCCAGGGTGTAGAAGGGGGCCTCGTCGCAGATCTCCTTCTGGAGATCCATGTTCTCCTTGATCTTGTGCATCGGGACGTGGCCCGGGCCCTCGATCATCACCTGGACGTCCTTGGCGCGGGCGATCCGGCCCAGCTCGCCCAGCGTCCGCAGCTCGGCGAACTGCGCCTCGTCGTTGGCGTCGGCGATCGAGCCGGGGCGCAGGCCGTCACCGAGGGAGAAGGTGACGTCGTAGCTCGCGAGGATGTCGCAGAGTTCCTCGAAGTTGGTGTAGAGGAAGTTCTCCCGGTGGTGCGCCAGGCACCAGGCGGCCATGATCGAACCGCCGCGCGAGACGATGCCGGTCTTGCGGCGGGCGGTCAGCGGCACGTAGCGCAGCAGCACGCCGGCGTGCACCGTCATGTAGTCGACGCCCTGCTCGCACTGCTCGACGACGGTGTCGCGGTAGACGTCCCAGCTCAGTTCCTCGGCCTTGCCGTCTACCTTCTCCAGGGCCTGGTAGAGCGGCACGGTGCCGATCGGCACGGGGGAGTTGCGCAGGATCCACTCGCGGGTGGTGTGGATGTTGCGGCCGGTGGAGAGGTCCATGACGGTGTCGGCGCCCCAGCGGGTGGCCCAGGTCATCTTCTCCACCTCCTCCTCGATCGAGGAGGTGACGGCGGAGTTGCCGATGTTGGCGTTGATCTTCACCAGGAAGTTGGTGCCGATGATCGCCGGCTCGACCTCGGGGTGGTTCACGTTGACCGGGATGACGGCCCGGCCGCGGGCGACCTCCTCGCGGACGAACTCGGGCTCCAGGCCCTCGCGCAGGGCGACGAACTCCATCTCGGGGGTCACGAGGCCGCGCTTGGCGTACCCGAGCTGGCTGACGGCGCCGTCGCGGCCGCGCAGCGGGCGGCGCGGGCGGCCGGGGAAGACGGCGTCGAGGTTGCGCAGGTCGCCGCCGCGCGGCGAGGTGTGCCGGATGCCGTCGTCCTCGGGACGCGCCTCGCGGCCGTCGTACTCCTCGACGTCGCCGCGCCCGCGGATCCAGGCGTCGCGCAGCGCGGGCAGGCCGCGCCGCACGTCGGGCCGGTGGTCCGGGTCGGTGTACGGCCCGGAGGTGTCGTACAGCGGGACGGTCCTGCCGTTGGTGAGCACGACCTCGCGGTACGGCACGCGCAGGTCGGGGCGGGACCCCTCGCGGTGGGCCTTGCGCCAGGCCGGGGTGGGATAGCCGGTGCCCGCGCTGCTGACGGCGCCCTCGCCGGACCGGGCGTGGGCAGACTGCGGCTGTGCCTCAAAGGTGGTCATCGGACCTCAAACTCCCTACGCCGGCATTACCCGGTCAGGTTCCTGCGGTCGACGCAGCCGCCGGTCCGTCCGTCGACGTCCCGCTCAGCGCCCTCTCAGCCCGGTGCTCCGAGCTCCCGCGTCCGCAGGCGGTGTTGCCCGCGCATGACGTCCAACACCGTAGCGAGCCGATCGCCGGAGGTCCAGAGGGGGTCCTGGAGGGGGAACGTCGAGGTCCGGAGGGTGAACGGGGGACGGGAGGGGGCCGCTGCGGGCAGACTGGCCCGGTAGTCGACGAGTCGAGGAGGCCGGCGTGGTCGGGAGCACGGGGCGGGTGACCGGGGCGGTGGGTGCCGGACTGGTCGGCGAGGTGATGGTGCACGTACCGGAGCGTCAGGGCGCCGAGGCGTTCCTCGCCTACCTGGCCGTGCCGGGCGACCGGCTGACGGTCGGGACGCCGGTGGTGGTGATCGAGTACCAGCCGCCGAGGACCGTGTACGTGGCGCCGATCGGCCCGTGACGCTCCCATGACCGCCCGGTGACGACCTTGTGACGGGCCGTCATGTCACTTCCCTTTTCCCCGGACCGGCCCGGGCGGACAATCCGAACCGGCGCATCTCCTGCGCCGGAAGGGGGAGTTGAACCATGGGACTCATCATCGCCGGGGCGGCCGCCGCGGCACTGATCATCGGGGTCACGCTCTTCAAACTCATGTGGCGGGTGGCCGAACCGAACGAGGCACTGATCATCTCCGGTTCCCGGCACCGCACCGAGGGGGTCGGCGACGGCCTGGGCTTCCGGATCGTCACCGGTCGCGGCACCTTCGTCACCCCCGGTCTGCAGGGGGTCCGGCGGCTGTCGCTGGACCTCAACGAGGCCGACCTGAACGTCGAGTGCGTCACCACGCAGGGCATCCCGGTCCGGGTGAAGGGCGTGGTGATCTTCAAGGTCGGTGACGACGAGGTGTCGATCGCCAACGCCGCCCGCCGCTTCCTGGACCAGCAGAAACTGATCAGCCAGCGCGTCCACAACGTCTTCGCCGGGCACCTGCGCTCGATCGTCGGCGGTCTCACCGTCGAGGACATGATCCGCGACCGCGAGCGGCTCACCGGCGAGACCAGGTCCGCCTCCGGGATGGAGATGGAGAAGCTCGGGCTGATCATCGACACCCTGCAGATCCAGGAGATCATCGACCCGACCGGCTACATCAAGAACCTCGCCATCCCGCACGCCGCCGCCGTCCAGCGCGACGCCCGGATCGCCCAGGCCGCGGCGGACCGGCTGGCCACCGAGGCCGAGCAGGAGGCCGCCGCCCGCAAGGCCGAGGCGACCCGCGACAGCGAGATCCAGCAGTCCTCGTACCAGGCCGAGATGGACACCGCCACCGCCCGCGCCCGGCAGGCCGGGCCGCTCGCCGACGCGGCCGCCCGGCAGGAGGTGGTGGTCCAGGAGACCCGGGTCGCCGAACTGGAGGCCCGGCGCATGGAGCAGCAGCTCCAGATCGACGTGCGCAAGCCCGCCGACGCCCGCGCGTACGACACCCGCACCACCGCCGAGGCGGCCCGCGACGCCCGCATCTCGGCCGCGCAGGCGCAGGCCCGGGAGACCGAGCTGGAGGCGGCGGCCGCG
>NZ_BAAAKJ010000115.1:0-5136 GCF_039527695.1 Kitasatospora putterlickiae | reverse complement strand
GCCCCGCCGGCGGCCGCGGCGAAGCCCCGGTGCCGGCCGGCCACGTGTTCCAGCAGCCGCCGCAGCGACCAGCCCGCGCAGGGCGTCGGCAGCACCAGTTGCTCCGGCTGCACGGCGTCCACCACGGCGGCGGCCAACTCCAGGGAACGGGAGTGGAGTTCGAGCAGTCTCATGCCGCACCCGGCCCGGTCGCGTTCACCGTCGCCGCGCCGGTCACCGTGTCCGCTGTCGAACCCGCCGCCGCCGTCCCTGCGGACAGGAAGCCGATCACGTTGTCGATCACGGTCGGCTCGGTGAGGATCCTCCGGTGGCCCAGCCCCCGGGTGGCCAGCAGCTCCAGCCGGTCCCCGTACGCGGCCCGCAGCCGGTGCGCCTGGGCGAGCGGGACGACGTCGTCGTCCTCGTCGTGCGCCACCAGGATCGGCAGGGCGATCTCCTCCGGGCTGCGGGCGGCGTCGAAGTGCGCCCGGACGTCGGCGATCCCGGGGAACATCGCGCCGCCCAGCGCCCGGCGCCTCAACTCCCGTTCCACGGTGGCGTTCAGGCCGAGCGCGGCGCAGAACCCGGCGGACAGCCAGGAGACCTCGGCGACGCCCGACACCGCCACCAGCCGCCCTGCCCGCAGCCCTTCGCGCAGCGCCAGGAAGGCCGCGTTGACGCCCAGCGAGTGGGCGATCACCGCCTCGAAGGCGCCGTACTCCTCCTGCAGCCGCAGCGCGATGGCGCGGTGGTCCAGCACGGTGGCGGTCCGGCCGCCGGAGTCGCCGTGCCCGGGCGCGTCGTAGCCGACGGCGGAGAGGCCGAGCGCGCGCAGCCGGGGCACGAAGCCGGCGAAGCGGGAGGCCCGGGACTGCCAGCCGTGCATCAGCAGGACCGGCCGGGCGCCGTCGCCCCAGCGGTAGACGGTCACCCGCTCACCGCCGTGGTGCAGCGTCCCGGTGACGGCCCGGCCGTGCACCGCGTGCTCGCGGGTGCGGACGCGGCCGCGCCGCAGGGGGTGGCGGTAGAGCTCGAACGCGGCGCGGCCGGCGACGCCGGGGGCGGCGAGCGAGACGGCGTTCAGGGTGGTGCGGATCAGTGCGACGGCCGGGTCCATGCGGAACTCCCAGGTGGATGCCGAGGGGCAAGAGCCGAACTGGCGGAGATATTAGCACGACCGTTCGTGCATTTTTATGGCCCGGGGCGCCCGCCCGGCTACCCTGGCCGCACGGACAGAGGCCGGGGACTACCGGAGAACTGGGGTGAACGGTGGCCGGATCGAGCACGAACGCGTCCACGGACGGACGGGTCCTGCGCGGTGAGGAGACCCGCCGGACGGTCCTGCGCCGCGCCGTGGCGATCGCCTCCGTCGAAGGCCTGGACGCCCTGTCGATCGGCCGGCTCGCCACCGACCTCGGGCTCAGCAAGAGCGGGGTCTTCGCCGGCTTCGGCTCCAAGGAGGAACTGCAGCTCGCCACGATCCGGGCGGCCCGGCGGATCTTCTCCGACGCGGTGCTCGACCCGATCGCCGAGGAGCCCCCCGGGCTGGGCCGGCTCCGCCTGCTCTGCGAGTCCTGGCTGGCCTACTCGCGCGCCCGGGTCTTCCCCGGCGGCTGCTTCTTCTACGAGGTCAACGCCGAGTACGACGCCCGCCCCGGCCCGCTGCGCGACGCCCTCGCGGCCAACTGGCGGGAGTGGCACGCCACCGTCCTCGGCCTGGTGACCGCGGCCCGCGACACCGGCGAACTGCGCGCCGACGCCGACCCGGAGGACATCGCGTTCACCCTGATCGCCCTGCTGGAGGGCGCCAACCCGCAGGCCCTGCTGCTCGACGACGACACCCCGTACGAACGCGCCCACCGCGCCGCGCTGCGCCGGCTGCGCGCGGACGCCGCCGACCCGGACACCCCCGCGCTGCGGGCGCACTGAGCCGCCGGGGTCAGGCGGTGTCCAGCACCCGCTCCAGGACCGCCGCCCGGGCCAGCAGCCGCTCGTCCGCCCCGGCCTCACCGACCACCTGCAGGCCCAGCGGCAGGCCCCGCCCCGTCACCCCGGCGGGCAGGCTCAGCGCGGGCAGCCCGGCACAGCTCCACGGCAGCGACATCACGGCGCTGCCGGTGCCGCCCAGCCCGAGCGGGGCCGGGCCGGTCGCCGAGGGGGCCAGCAGCAGATCCACCCCGGCCCGCCGGCGCCGCTCGGCGAGCCGGGCGCGGAAGTCCGCGCGAAAGCGCAGCGCCGCCCGGTAGGCCGCCGGCTCCACAGCCTGGCCGTGCCGGATGCCCGCCGCCGTCTCCGGCCGGTAGAGGCCGCCGAAGCGGTCGAACCAGTCGGTGTGCGAGGCCGCCATCTCGAAGCGGTTGATCGTCCGACACCGCCGCTCCAGCTCGTCGAAGTCCGGCAGCAGATCGATCTGACGAACCATCAGGCCCCGGGTGGACAGCAGCTCCAGCTGCCGCCGGAAGGCCCGCAGCGCCTCCGGGTCGACCCGCTCCAGGTAGGGCCCGACCGGGACGCCGAGCACCGGCACGTCGTCCTCCCCCGGGCCCGGCCGGCCGGCCCGGTCGTCCCAGTCGTCGCAGAGCAGCGGGGCGGCCAGCGCGACGCCCGCCAGGTCGGCGGTGAACAGTCCCAGGGTGTCGAGGCTCGGCGCGTTCGGGATCACCCCCGCCACCGGGATCCGCCCGTGCGTCGGCCGGAAGCCCACCACCCCGCAGTAGGCGGCCGGGCGGACCACCGAGCCGACCGTCTGGGTGCCGATCGCCAGCGGCACCAGCCCGGCCGCGACCGCCGCCGCCGAGCCGCTGCTGGAGCCGCCCGGGGTGTGGCCCGGGTGGTGCGGATTGCGGGTCGGCCCCGGGGCGCCGCCCGCGAACTCGGCGGTCACCGTCTTGCCCGCGACCAGCGCGCCGGCCGCCCGCAGCCGGTCCACCACGGTGGCCTGCGGCCCGGCCAGCACACCGGGCGGCAGCGCGGAGCCGGCGTGCGTGGGCAGGCCGTCCACGTGCACGATGTCCTTGACCCCGACGGCCACCCCGTACAGCGGCGGCGCCTGCTCCGGATCGGGATGGCGGGCGGTGAGCGCCCGGGCCTCGGCGTGCAGCCGGTCGGTGCGGCCGGGCTCCGGCACGAAGGCGTGGATCAGCGGGTCCACCTGGTCGATCCGGGCGCAGAGCCGGTCGACGTGGACGGCCAGGGCGGGTGCGCCCGCGCGCAGCGCGGCGGCCTCACGGGTCAACGACCGCGGCCGGACCGGGGATTCCTCCATGGCGACCACGGTAGCCCCGGGGCCCGAAGGGGCGTTCACCGCGTCACCGCCGGGCCGTTCACCCTGTCGGCCAGGCCGTCTCCCGCTCCTCCCCGGGCGGGCGGGGCCGGTGCTCGTCGGCCAGCCAGGGGGCCTCGCGCAGCAGGTAGGCGCCGCAGGTGTGGCAGCAGATCTCCGAGGTGCGCCCCCAGTCCACCGCCTCCCGGGCGGGCGCCGCCGCGTCCAGCTCCCGCCCGCACATCGCGACGCTGCCGCCGCCGCGGACCATGTGCCACAGCCGCACCCCGGCGGGCGCGCCGCCGGCCGCGTACTCGGCACGCATCCGGTGCATCATTCCCCCATCGTCCGGCGGCCCGCCGGGCCCGGCAAGCGGAGGCCGGGCCCGGGAGGTGCTCAGACCAGCCCGCCCCAGAGCCGCAGCCGGGCGATCCCGCCGTCGGGGAAGACGTCCAGCCGGACGTGGGTGGCCGGGCGCGGCGCGTCGACCACCAGGCGGTGCACGGCGTCCGGCTGCAGCCGGGTGCGCGGCAGCAGCCCGAACCACCGCTCGGGGTCCGCGCCGTGCTCGTCCCGGCCGGACAGCGCCGCCCAGCCGGCCGCGTTGCCGACGTAGTAGCCGGTGTCGATCTCCACCGCGCGGACCGCGCCGCGCCCGGCCAGCCGCAGCCGGACCCAGTCGCGGCCGGCGTCGCGGTGCCGGCGGTTCTCCCAGCCGTCGCCCATCGCCCGGGACCTGCCGGGCAGCAGGAGGCCGACCGGGGAGGAGTAGAAGCGGTCCGAGGCGTCCTCGACGGCGCCGCCGTTCTCGACCGCGGCCAGGTCGAAGGTGCCGAGCGCGGCCAGCCAGCCCGGGTCGGGCCGGGCCTCGCCGTGCACCCGGAAGCGCGCGATGCCGCCGTCGGGGTACTGGCTGAGCCGCAGGTGGGTGACGCGGCGGCGGTCGGTGACCGCGAAGCCGTTGGCGGCGTGGCCGCGCACCGGGGAGCGGGGCACCAGCGGGTGCCAGACGGTCCGCGCGGCCAGCAGTTCCTCCGGGCCCGGGGTGCCGGGGAGTTCGGCCCCCTCGACGGCGATCCGCCGCGGGTGGTTGCCCCGGAAGTGCGCGGTGTCGACGACCACCCCGTGCACCACCCCCGGCACGCCCAGCCGGACTAGGGCCCAGTCGTGGTCCCCGTCCGCCGGGTGCGGGTGCCCGGCCCCGGCGCCACGCCGCCGCCGGGTCTCCCAACCGTCCATCAGCTGCCCCTTGTTGCCGAAGGTGTGCGGACGGAACTCGGCCCGCCGGGGCAGCACCAGGTTCTCCCGCTCGGCGAACGACTCGTCATTGGCGGCGACGACGGCACCGCCCAGCCGGCGGTCGGCGAGATCGACCAGCCCGGTGAACGGAAACTCGGCGGCGCGGTAGTCGGCGTACGGATCGCCGCCCCCGTACGGCGGGGCGGCCGCGTCGGACAACTCATCGGGACCCGGACCGGAGTTCGCTTCGATGGCCATGCCGCCACCCTCGCGCCGAACGACCGATCAGGTCCATCACCGGGACCCGTCCGATCCGCCCGCTCCGCCACGCGGGCGGGACGGCGCGCTACGAGGCCCGGCGCAGCAGGGCGTCGTCCTGCCACTTGAGGATCTTGTCGAAGCTGACGATCGCGCCGCGCAGCGGGTGGTTGCGCAGTTGGACGTGGTCGGTGAGGGCGTGGATCAGGAAGAGGCCGCGGCCGGACTCGGCGGTGAGGTCGGGGAGGGCGTCGAGGTCCAGGGGGCGCAGGGAGGGCAGCGGCGCCGGCTCGGGGGCCGGGGGGAGGACGTGGGTGTCGTACGGGCGGCCGTCGGGGCTCGGGCGGTGGGTGGTGAGCAGCGGGCCGGGGATGGTGGGGCGGCCGCGCCGGGGGCGG
>NZ_BAAAKJ010000114.1:16014-19260 GCF_039527695.1 Kitasatospora putterlickiae | reverse complement strand
CGGCGCGCTGCGCGGCGGCCCGCCGACGGTCGGCGGACGCTGGTCGCTGCTGCCCCACCTCGCCGCCGACCCGACCGTCCGGGCCACCGCCCAGGCGCAGAGCCTGCTGGACCGGCACGGCCTGCTGACCCGGGGCACCGTCGCCGCCGAGCGGATCCCGGGCGGCTTCGCCGGGGTCTACCGGGTGCTCGCCGCCATGGAGGAGCGCGGCCGGACCCGCCGGGGCTACTTCGTCGAGGGGCTGGGCGGCGCCCAGTTCGCCATGGAGGGGGCCGCCGACCGGCTGCGCTCGGTCAGCGGCCGGCTGGAGCGGGCCCGGGGCACCGAGTGGCCGGCCGCCCCGAGCACCGAACCGCCACAGGCCCTGGTGCTGGCCGCCGCCGACCCGGCGAACGCCTACGGCGCCGCACTCCCCTGGCCCGAACCGCCCGCCGGGTCCACCGAGGCGGCAGGCAAGGCGCACCGCCCCGGCCGGAAGGCCGGCGCCCTGGTGGTGCTGGTCGACGGCGAGCTCTGCCTGTACGTGGAGCGCGGCGGCAAGTCGCTGCTGGCCTGGGCGCAGGACGAGGCCACCCTCGCCGCGGCGGCGGCCGCGCTGGCCGGGGCGGCCCGGGACGGGGCGCTCGGCAGCGTCACCGTCGAACGGGCCAACGGCGAGCCGGCCCTCGGGTCCGCGCTCGGCACCGCCCTGGAGCAGGCGGGCTTCCACGCCACCCCGCGCGGCCTGCGGCTGCGCCCCTGAGCCGGCCCCGAACGCGACGAGGGCCGTGGGACCGATCGGTCCCACGGCCCTCGTCCGCGTCCTGTTCACCCGGTCGGAGGCTCCGTCTCCCACCATGGCTCCATCCGTGTCGCCGGCTCGCCCGCGCGGCGCCGCGACGGCCCGGTGGACCGCCAGTCGGCGTGGACCGGGATCAGCCCGAGCCCCCAGCCGCCGGCCGCCAGCAGACCGAGCACCGCACCACCGGGAAGTCGCCCGGGGCCGGCCGTCAGCCACCAGCCGAGTCCGCCGGCCAGGACCAGCAGGAGCCCCAGGCCCAGCCGGAACCGTATTCGGGCCCCGGCACACCTCGCCGCCGCACTGCGCACGACCGCCTCCTTCGCTCAACCCGGGCCCGACGGGCCCGTACCGAGGCCAGGTCAGGCGGCGACCACGTCCATCGCGGCGGCCTTGGGCGAGATGTTCGCCCGGTCGTTGCCGGGAGCCGGCAGCGGAACCGGTTCGAGCACCGGCCTCAGCAGTTCACCTTCGGAGAGGGTGGCCATCGCCGCAAGTTCGGCGAGCGACAGTTCGTCGCTGACCTCGCGCATGACCTCGGACATCCGGACGTCGAGTGCGTCGCAGATGGCGGAGAGCAGCTCCGAGGAGGCCTCCTTCTGTCCCCGCTCGACCTCGGAGAGGTATCCGAGCGAAACCCTGGCGGCCGCCGACACCTCGCGGAGTGTGCGGCCCTGGCGCTGGCGCTGCCGACGCAGTACATCGCCCAGTAGGCGACGGAGCAGGATCATCGGTGCCTCCCTCCTCGGACTGCGGATCGAGATGTCACGCCCCCACCGTACCGCCTTGCCCGCTTCGCGTGCGGGGACCATGGTCGTGTTCACTCTGGGCTGCAAGGCTGTCCCCTCCCCTGTTTCGGTGTCGCATCCGGGTCGGCGGGTACCCCGTCGTACCCTCCGGGCGACACTCGGCCACCGCCACGCCACTCGTTCGCCACCTGGTTTCTGCCCAACCAGGCCCTCCGATGTAACACGATCCTCCAGGTGCGCGATGCCCGCACGCCAGTTCGGCAGATCTCGGTTCTGTGGAGATCTTGGCGGGCGGCCCCCGGCGGGCACCGGGGACGGGAAACGACGGGTGGCTGGTGGGACGGACGGTGAGGGTGGTGCGGGCGACGGTGCGGACGACGGCTCAGCGCGCGGGCGTACCGGATGACGGGAGCCGCCCGACGAGCAGCTCCAGAGCGGCGGTCACCGCCCCGTGACGGATTGTGGCACGCTCTCCCGACAACCGTGGCGAACTGACCAGAGTTCCCCCCGGACCGGCGACCGCGAGGTGTACCGTGCCGACCGGCCGCCCGTCCTGCGGCTCCGGGCCGGCCACCCCCGTCGTCGCGACCCCGTAGGTCGCCCCGAGCAGCTTGCGCACGCCCTCGGCCATCTGCCGGGCCACCACCGGGTGGACCGGGCCGTGCACGTCCAGCAGCCCCTCGTCGACACCGAGCACCGAGGCCTTCACCTCTGTCGCGTAGGCCGTCACCGATCCCCGGAAGGTCGCGGACGCCCCGGGCACGTCCACCAGCGCGGCCGCCAGCAGTCCGCCGGTCAGCGACTCCGCGACGGCCACCGTGCCGCCCCGCGCCCGCAGCGCGGCGTGCGCCCGCTCGGCCAGCCCGTAATCGGCCGCCCCGCCGTCCGCCACGGCCCCGGATCCGCCACTCATCCCGACGTCCCTCCCTCGCGCTCCCCCGGGCCCGCCCCGGAGTACCCGCCATTGTGGGGCCCGGGGACCGCCCCCGGCCGGGATCCGCGCGGTTTCACCCCTGCGGGCGTTGCGCCGCCAGCCCCTCGCGGCGCAGGCGCAGCGCCTGCCCCACGTAGTCCAGCGCGGTGCCCACGGTCAGCACCACCGCGAGGCCCATCAGCACGGCCCGGCCGGTGGCCAGCCAGCCGGTCAGCGCCAGCACGTACATGCCGACGGCGATGCCCTGGGTGAGCGTCTTGAGCTTGCCGCCCCGGCTGGCCGGGATGACGCCGAAGCGGATCACCCAGAACCGCATCAGGGTGATGCCGAGCTCACGGGCCAGGATCACCACGGTGATCCACCACGGCAGGTCGCCCAGCACCGAGAGGCCGATCAGCGCCGAGCCCATGATCGCCTTGTCGGCGATCGGGTCGGCGATCTTGCCGAAGTCGGTGACCAGGCCCTTGCGCCGGGCCAGCTCGCCGTCGAACAGATCGGTGATCATCGCGATCGCGAAGGAGGCCCAGGCCACCGAGCGCCACTTGGGGTCGTGGCCGCCCTCGGCGAACAGCAGGGTGACGAAGACCGGGACCAGCAGCAGCCGGGCCATGGTCAGCATGTTCGCGATGTTCCAGATCCCCGGCGCCGGGGGCACCGCGGCCGCCGGTCTGCCCGGGTGGGCCGCGATCGGGGCGCCGGGCCCCTGGGTCATTCCCCGGCTCCCGGTGCCCGGCGGACCCGCACCTGCTCCAGCGCCTCGGCGACCAGGTCGACGCCTTCGGCGG
>NZ_BAAAKJ010000114.1:0-16005 GCF_039527695.1 Kitasatospora putterlickiae | reverse complement strand
GACCACCCGGGCCCGGTAGGACCGGCCGACCTCGGGGTCCTCGACGCCGGTGAGCGTGGTGAGGCCGTCCGTCTCGGGCGCCTGGTGGGCGGCGCGGCCCTCGACCAGGTCGCCGTCGACCGACTCGACCAGCACCTCGACCTCGGTGCCGATCCGCTGCTCGGCCCGCTGGGCGGTCATCTCCTCGGCCAGCCTGCTGAGCCGGGCCAGCCGGTCGGCGACCACGTCCTCGGGCAGCTTGTCGCCGTACGTGGCGGCCTCGGTGCCCTCCTCGTCGGAGTAGCCGAAGACGCCGATCGCGTCCAGCCCGGCGTGCGTGACGAACCGCTCCAGCTCGGCGAAGTCCTCCTCGGTCTCACCGGGGAAGCCGACGATGAAGTTGGATCGGGCGCCGGCCTGCGGGGCCTTGTCGCGGATGGTCTTCAGCAGCTCCAGGAACTGGTCGGTGGAGCCGAAGCGGCGCATCCGGCGCAGCACGGCCGGCGCGGAGTGCTGGAACGACAGGTCGAAGTAGGGCAGCACGCCCTCGGTGCCGGTCATCGCGTCGATCAGTCCGGGGCGCATCTCGGCGGGCTGCAGGTAGGAGACCCGGACCCGCTCGACGCCGTCGATCGCGGCGACCTCGCCGAGCAGGGTCTCCAGCAGCCGGATGTCGCCGAGGTCCTTGCCGTACGAGGTGTTGTTCTCGCTGACCAGGACGACCTCGCGGACGCCCTGTCCGGCCAGCCACTGGGCCTCGTGCAGCACGTCGGAGGGGCGGCGGGAGATGAACGAGCCGCGGAAGGCCGGGATGGCGCAGAACGAGCAGCGCCGGTCGCAGCCGGAGGCGAGCTTGACCGAGGCGACCGGGCTGTCGTCCAGGCGCTTGCGCAGGGTGCGCGGCCCGGAGGCGGGCGCGACGCCGTCCGGCAGGTCCTCGGGGGCGCCGTGGCCCGGTACGGCGACCTCGGTGGCGGCGGCCTGGCGCTCGACCGGGCTCAGCGGCAGCAGCTTGCGGCGGTCGCGCGGGATGTGCGGCGCGTGGTGGCCGCCGGACAGGATGGTCTGCAGGCGGTCGGAGATGTCGGCGTAGTCGTCGAAGCCGAGCACGCCGTCGGCCTCGGGCAGCGCGTCGGCCAGCTCCTTGCCGTAGCGCTCGGCCATGCAGCCGACCGCGACGACGGCCTGGGTGCGGCCGTGGTCCTTGAGGTCGTTGGCCTCAAGCAGGGCGTCGACGGAGTCCTTCTTGGCGGCCTCGACGAAGCCGCAGGTGTTGACGACGGCGACGTCGGCGTCGGCGGCGTCGTCCACGAGCAACCAGCCGTCGGCCTCCAGTCGCCCGGCGAGTTCCTCGGAGTCCACCTCGTTGCGGGCGCATCCGAGCGTGACAAGGGCGACAGTACGGCGTTCAGGCATAGGGCCAAGATTAACGCGCGACCGCCGGGGGCGTTCGCCCCGGAGGCCGCGCGCCCCCTCCGGCCGGTTCCGCCCCGGGTGGGACGGCCCCCGCGATCAGCCCGCCTGCGGGTCGCCGGGGGTGTACGTGACGTGCACCACCTGGCCGTTCTTGCCCGCCGGTCCGAGGTCCTTGCCGTTGACGTACACGTGCACGGCGCCCGCGTTGCCGATCACCAGCTTGATCTGCTTGGGGTCGGTGAAGGTCTGGTCCTGGCCTTCCTCGATGTTGTTCTGGAACAGCGACTTCCCGGTGCCGTCCACCGCCGAGACCCAGCTGGTGTCCTTCTCGGCGACCAGCTTCACGGTGACCTTGTCGGCCGGGGCGGCGGCGATCGCCGGGGCGCTGGGCGCCGGTGCGGGCGGCTGCACGGTCGGGGTGGGCGCGGGCGTCACCGGGGCGACCGAGCCGGTACCGGAGCCGGAGGGCAGCGGGGCGCTGGCCGAGCCGGTGGTGCCGGTGCCGCTCTTGGTGCTCACCAGGTTGAAGCCGATCACCCCGACCACCACGACGATCGCGGTGACCATCGCGATGGTCCAGTTCGGCCGGCCCCGGCCCGGGACCTTGATCGGGCCGCTCTCGATCAGCTCGGTGGGCCGCTTGGAGGCCGGGGAGCCGCCGTGCGCGGCGTCGTAGCGGTCCACCAGAGCCTCGCCGTCGACGCCGACCAGCCGGGCGATCGCGCGGATGTGGCCGCGGGCGTAGAAGTCACCGCCGCACCGGCCGAAGTCGTCCTCCTCGATGGCGTGCACGATCGGCACCCGGACCCGGGTGGCACTGCTCACCTGGTCCACCGTGTACCCGGCCTGGATCCGGGCGGCGGACAGCACCCGGCCGATGCTCGGGGCATCGGCCACCGGTTCCGCGGCACCGGAGGTCGGGGCGGAGGTCGGGGCGTTCTCGCGGTCGGGGGACTTGCCGATGGTCACGGTGCACGCCTTTCGA
Source organism: Kitasatospora putterlickiae (assembly GCF_039527695.1). Taxonomy (NCBI): domain Bacteria; kingdom Bacillati; phylum Actinomycetota; class Actinomycetes; order Kitasatosporales; family Streptomycetaceae; genus Kitasatospora; species Kitasatospora putterlickiae. The sequence continues at coordinate 13,625 of NZ_BAAAKJ010000114.1, read as the reverse complement.
GCGGTTGGCCACCTGCTGGGGAACAGTCTAGGGGCGTGGGCGGATCGTTTCTCAAGCGGAACAGGACCGAATGCGCTCGGCCGCCCCGGGCCCGGGCCGGGCGTGCACTGACGGCCCGTCAACGCGGCGGGCCGCCGTCTCCGGGGCCCCCGCACCGCCGCCCGCGCGTCCGGTGTCGTTCCTGGGACGCGGTGCGCACCCGATCGGTTCCGCACCGCCCGTCTACCCCCGCCCGAACGGGTGAACACCCGTCAACGGCCCGGCCGGCCTCAGCCGCGGATGGAGACGATCACCCCGTCCAGCTCGTCCGGCTTCACCAGGACGTCGCGGGCCTTGGAGCCCTCGCTCGGTCCGACGATGCCGCGCGACTCCATGAGGTCCATCAGCCGCCCGGCCTTGGCGAAGCCGACCCGTAGCTTGCGCTGGAGCATCGAGGTGGAGCCGAACTGGGTGGAGACGACCAGCTCGGCCGCCTGGATCAGCAGCTCCAGGTCGTCGCCGATCTCCTCGTCGATCTCCTTCTTCGGTCCGCCGCCGACCATCACGTCGTCCCGGTAGACGGCGGACAGCTGGTCCTTGCAGTGCTTCACCACGGCGGCGATCTCGGCCTCGGTGACGAACGCGCCCTGCATGCGGATCGGCTTGCTGGCGCCCATCGGCAGGAACAGCGCGTCGCCCTTGCCGATCAGCTTCTCCGCGCCGGGCTGGTCCAGGATGACCCGGGAGTCGGCCATCGCCGAGGTGGCGAAGGCGAGCCGGGACGGCACGTTGGCCTTGATCAGGCCGGTGACCACGTCGACCGAGGGCCGCTGGGTGGCCAGCACCAGGTGGATGCCGGCCGCGCGGGCGAGCTGGGTGATCCGGACCACCGAGTCCTCGACGTCGCGCGGGGCGACCATCATGAGGTCGGCCAGCTCGTCGACGATCACCAGCAGGTACGGGTAGGGCGTCAGCTCGCGCTCGCTGCCGAGCGGCGGGGTGACGGTGCCGGCCCGGACCGCCGCGTTGAAGTCGTCCACGTGCCGGAAGCCGAACGCGGCGAGGTCGTCGTAGCGCATGTCCATCTCGCGGACCACCCACTGGAGGGCCTCGGCGGCCTTCTTCGGGTTGGTGATGATCGGCGTGATGAGGTGCGGGATGCCCTCGTACGCGGTCAGCTCGACCCGCTTGGGGTCGACCAGCACCATCCGCACCTCGTCCGGGGTGGACCGGGCGAGGATCGAGGTGATCAGGCAGTTGATGCAGGACGACTTGCCGGCGCCGGTGGCACCGGCCACCAGGATGTGCGGCATCTTGGCGAGGTTGGCCATCACGGTGTGGCCCTCGACGTCCTTGCCCATGCCGACGACCATCGGGTGGGTGTCCTCGGCGGCGGTGCGCGACCGCAGCAGGTCGCCGAGGTTGACCATCTCGCGGTCCCGGTTGGGGATCTCGATGCCGACCGCGGACTTGCCCGGGATCGGGCTGATGATCCGCACGTCCGGGCTGGCCACCGCGTACGCGATGTTCTTGGCGAGCGCGGTGATCCGCTCGACCTTGACCGCCGGGCCGAGCTCGACCTCGTAGCGGGTGACCGTCGGGCCGCGGGTGAAGCCGGTGACCCGGGCGTCCACCTTGAACTCGGTGAACGTGCCGGTGAGCTGGGCCACCACCTCGTCGTTGAGGGCGCTGCGGGCCTTGGCCGGGCCGCCGCGCTCCAGCAGGTCGAGCGGGGGCAGGGCGTAGGTGAGGCCCTCCGCGAGCTGGAGCTGCTCCATCCGGACCGGCGCGGGGCCGTGCTCCTCGGGGGCGCCGGGGCCGGAGCCGCCGGTGCGGGCGGCCGGGACGGCGGGCTCCTCCGGCGGGGCGGTGCGGTCCTGCACCTGGTGCATCATGTCCGCCACCGCCGAGGAGGCGGGCACGCCGTAGACCAGCGCGCCGTCCAGGTCGGCGGCGGCGCCGGCGGCGAGGTTGCGGGTGGTGTACGGGTCCAGCGGCTCCTTGGCGAACATGTCCGGCTCGTCCGCGGGCGCCTCGTCGGGCTTGCGCTTGCGGCGGCGCCGGCGGGCGGCCACCTCGTCCGAGGGGTCGTCACTGTCCGTGTCCACCGTGAACGGCAGCGCGGAGGGGTCGGCGTCCTCGGGTGGTTCGTTGGAGAGCTCGCGCTCCGGCGCACGCCCCCCGTCGAGGTCCTGCGGGCCGGGTTCGACCACGCCCAGCCGGACGCCGACCGCGCGCATCCGCTCGGGGATCCGGTTGATCGGGGTCGCGGTGGTGACCAGCAGGCCGAAGAAGGCCAGCAGGAGGAGCAGCGGCACCGCGAGGGCCGGCCCGGCGGCGGCCATCATCGGGGTGGACGCGGCCCAGCCGATGATCCCGCCGGCCGTCCTTATCCGGGTCGCGCCGCTGCCCATCACGGGCGCGCCGCAGCCGATGTGGACCAGGCCGAGCACGCCGACCAGCAGGGTGGTCAGGCCGATCATGATCCGGCCGTTGGCCTCCGGCAGCTCCGGATGGCGCATCAGCCGGATCGCGACGGCCGCCAGCAGGAACGGCACCAGCACGTCGAGCCGGCCGAACAGGCCGGAGACCACGTTGGTGGCCGCCTCGCCCAGCCAGCCCTGCGGGCTGAACCAGGTGCCGGCGGCGGTGACCAGGGCCAGTGCGAACAGCAGCAGACCCAGGCCGTCCTTGCGGTGCGCCGGGTCCAGGTTCTTCGCGCCGTCGCCGAAGCCGCGGAAGACCGCGCCGATGCCGTGCGCCACGCCGAGCCAGACGGCGCGCACGGCGCGGAAGAGTATCGGCCGGGACGCGGGGGGCGGCGGGGCGGCCGCCGTCTTCTTCGCCGCCGTCTTCTTCGCCGGGGCGGCCTTCTTCGCGGCCGCCTTCTTGGCGGGCGGCTTGGCCGGAGCCTTCGCCGCGGCCTTCTTGGACGGTCCCGGACTCGAGTTGCGTGCCGCGCTTCCGGGCGTACGTGTGGCCATGGGTCAGCAGCCTACCGGCGCACACCAGCTGTGCCCACGTCGCGCGCCGGGGCCCGGGACGTGTCGCCGACACACCGTCACTCCGCTCGGGTTCACCCGGACGGGTGAACCCGGGGCATGGTCAGTCGGTGCCGGGGCGCAGCGCGTCCAGCGCGCGCCGCAGGCCGGCCAGCTTGCGCTCCAGGTGCGCCGCGGTGGCCGCCACCCCGCCGTCCTCGGTGCCGTCCAGCTGCTTGGTCAGCGACTCGGCCTGCTCCTCGACCGCCGCCAGCCGGGCGGACAGCTCGCCGAGCAGCGCACCGCCGATGGCCGGCTCGGCACCGCTCGCCTCCAGCTGCAGCCGCAGCAGCGCGGCCTGCTCCTTCAGCTGGCAGTTCTTCATGTAGAGGTCGACGAAGACCGAGACCTTGGCGCGCAGCACCCAGGGGTCGAACGGCTTGGAGATGTAGTCCACCGCGCCGGCCGCGTAGCCCCGGAAGGTGTGGTGCGGTCCGTGGTTGATCGCGGTGAGGAAGATGATCGGGATGTCCCGGGTGCGCTCGCGGCGCTTGATGTGGGCGGCGGTCTCGAAGCCGTCCATCCCGGGCATCTGGACGTCCAGCAGGATCACCGCGAAGTCGTCGGTGAGCAGCGCCTTGAGCGCCTCCTCGCCGGACGCCGCCCGGACCAGCGTCTGGTCCAGCGCGGAGAGGATCGCCTCCAGCGCCAGGAGGTTCTCCGGCCGGTCGTCGACCAGGAGGATCTTCGCCTTCTGCATCACGACGCGCCCTCCTGTCGCCTGCCTACCTGGGGAAGGCACCCGCGTACCGCCCACCACTACCCCGGTCATGCTAGCCGCACCCCCTCGCCCGGCACATCGCTCCGTCGCGTCCGGATCCGGAGCGGCGCGCAGTCAGTGCACCGGCGTACGCTCACCAGCGAGTCGCCACTCGGTCACTGTTCGCAACGATCGGTGACCCTACCGGGTTCCCGGCCCTCCCCGCCAGCAAACCGCCCGCCCCACCGGCGTGAATCCCGGAGCGTACTCCGGGATTCACGCCCCCGTCATCCGGCCGGTCCCAACTCGGCCGGATCCCGGGCCCCCTGGGCGCGGTCGGAACCCCTCAGGACTTCCGGGGGGTGAGCCACTCGTGCATCACCGACAGCAGGTGGTCGGTCTCCACCGGCTTGGTGATGTGGTCGGTGGCGCCGGCCTCCAGGGACTTCTCCTTGTCGCCCTTCATCGCCTTGGCGGTCAGCGCGATGATCGGCAGTCCGGCGAACTGGGGCATCCGGCGGATCGCCTCGGTGGTCGCGTAGCCGTCCATCTCCGGCATCATGATGTCCATCAGGACCAGCGCGACGTTCTCGTGCTGCTCCAGCATCTCGATGCCCTCGCGGCCGTTCTCGGCGTACAGCACGGTCAGGCCGTGCTGCTCCAGCACGCTGGTGAGGGCGAACACGTTGCGGACGTCGTCGTCGACGATCAGCACCTGCTGGCCGTCGAAGCGGACATCGGCCCGGCCGGACGGGCGGGCCTCCTCGGGCGCCCTCGCCTCGGTCCGTCCGCCCGTCCCGCGCCCCTCGGCGGGCCCGCCCGCGGCCCCGCGACCGCCGGCCGGGCGGACGTCCGACGGCGGCGCGTCCTGACCCGCCGCGCGGCGGCGCTCGACGGCGCCCCGACGGCGGACCTCGACCAGCTCGCGCACCTCCTGGGCCCAGTGGTCGGCCGGGCTCTCGCCCACCGGCACCGGCGAGCCGACCGGGGTCACCCCGACCGAGGCGCGCAGCGCGCCCGGCCCCTGCTGTCCGGCGGTGTCCGGCGCCTCGGCCCGCAGCGGCAGGTACAGGGTGAACGTCGAGCCCTTGCCCAGCTCGCTCTCGGCGTGGATCTCACCGCCGAGCAGCCGGGCGATCTCCCGGCTGATCGACAGCCCGAGGCCGGTGCCGCCGTACTTGCGGCTGGTGGTGCCGTCGGCCTGCCGGAACGGCTCGAAGATCTCCCGCAGCTTGTTGCCGGGGATGCCGATGCCGGTGTCGGAGACCGTGAAGGCGATCAGCGGGTCGTCCGGGCCCTTGATCGCGCCCGCCTCCAGCAACTGCTCGCGCACGTGCTGCGGCGTGCCCTGGCCGGCCGGGCTGATCGAGAAGTCGACGGCGCCGGTGTCGGTGAACTTCACCGCGTTGGAGATGAGGTTGCGCAGCACCTGCTGGAGCCGCTGCTCGTCGGTGTGCAGGGTGACCGGCAGGGCCGGCGAGACCCGCACGCCGAACTCCAGGTTCTTGTCCAGCGCGACCGGCTGGAACGTCGCCTCGACGTAGTCGACCAGCTGCACCAGGGCGATCCTGGCCGGCCGGACGTCCATCTTGCCCGCCTCGACCTTGGACAGGTCCAGGATGTCGTTGATCAGCTGCAGCAGGTCGGACCCGGCGCCGTGGATGGTGTCGGCGAACTCGACCTGCTTGGGCGACAGGTTGCCCTCGTTGTTGTCGGACAGCAGCTTGGCCAGGATCAGCAGCGAGTTCAGCGGGGTGCGCAGCTCGTGCGACATGTTGGCGAGGAACTCGCTCTTGTACCGGGAGGCCAGCGCGAGCTGCTCGGCGCGCTCCTCCAGGACCTGCCGGGCCTCCTCGATCTCGCTGTTCTTGATCTCGATGTCCCGGTTCTGCTGGGCGAGCTGCTCGGCCTTCTCCTGCAGCTCCTCGTTGGTGCGCTCCAGCTCCTCCTGGCGCGCCTCCAGCTCGGCCGAACGCATCGACAGCTCGGCGGTCAGCCGCTGGGACTCCAGCAGCAGGCCCTCGGTCTTGGTGTTGACGCTGATGGTGTTGACGGTGACGCCGATGAGGTCGGCGATCTGGTTGAGGAAGTCCAGCGCCACGGTGGTGAACGAGCTGAAGGTGGCCAGCTCGATCACGCCCAGCAGCCGGCCCTCGAACAGCACCGGCAGCACCACGATGTGGGCCGGCGAGGCCTCGCCCAGGCCGGAGGCGATCTTCAGGTACCCGGGCGGCGCCTCCTTGAGGATGATCGCCCGCTTCTCCACCGCCGCCTGCCCGATCAGCGACTCGCCGGGGCGGAAGGTGGTCGGCATCGCCCGCCGCTGGTAGCCGTAGCTGCCAATCAGCCGCAGCACGGTGTCGTTCTCGTCGTCGTCCTCGGTGATCAGTTCGGCGGTGCGGCCGGCCGGCTGGGCGAGGAAGAAGGCGCCGTGCTGCGCCGAGACCACCGGGGTGAGCTCGGTCATGATCAGCGAGGCGACCGCCTCCAGGTCGCGCCGGCCCTGCAGCAGGCCGGAGATCCGGGCCAGGTTGGTCTTCAGCCAGTCCTGCTCCTGGTTGGTGCGGGTGGTCTCGCGCAGGTTGGCGATCATCTGGTTGATGTTGTCCTTGAGCTCGTCGAGCTCGCCTGCGGCATCCACGTCGATCCGCAGCGACAGGTCGCCCCGGGTCACGGCGGTGGCGACCTGCGCGATCGCGCGCACCTGCCGGGTGAGGTTGTTGGCCAGCTCGTTGACGGACTCGGTGAGGTCCTGCCAGGTGCCGTCCACGCCCGGCACCCGCGCCTGTCCGCCGAGCCGCCCGTCGGTGCCCACCTCGCGGGCGACCCGGGTGACCTCGTCGGCGAACGCCGACAGCTGGTCCACCATGGTGTTGATGCTGGTCTTGAGCTCCAGGAACTCGCCGCGCGCGTCGACGTCGATCTTCTGCGACAGATCGCCCCGGGCCACCGCCGTGATCACCAGCGCGATGTTCCGCACCTGACCGGTGAGGTTGTTGGCCATCAGGTTGACGTTGTCGGTCAGGTCCTTCCAGATCCCGGCGACGCCCGGCACGCTCGCCTGACCGCCCAGGGTGCCGTCGGTGCCCACCTCGCGGGCCACCCTGGTCACCTCGACCGCGAACGCCGACAGCTGGTCGACCATGGTGTTCAGCGTCCCGGCCAGCCCGGCGACCTCGCCCCGGGCCTCGATGCTGATCTTCTTGGAGAGGTCGCCCGAGGCCACCGCGGCCGCCACCTCGGCGATGTTGCGCACCTGACTGGTGAGGTTGTTGGCCATCAGGTTGACGTTGTCGGTCAGGTCCTTCCAGATGCCCGACACCCCGCGCACCCGGGCCTGGCCCCCCAGGTTCCCCTCGGTGCCCACCTCGCGGGCGACCCGGGTGACCTCATCGGCGAACGCCGACAGCTGGTCCACCATGGTGTTCACGGTGGTGACCAGCTCCAGGATCTCGCCCCGGGCGTCGACGGTGATCTTCTTCGAGACGTCGCCGCGCGCCACCGCCGTGGTCACCTCGGCGATGTTGCGGACCTGGCTGGTCAGGTTGTTGGCCATCAGGTTGACGCTGTTGGTCAGGTCCTTCCAGGTGCCGGACACCCCCGGCACGCTCGCCTGGCCGCCGAGGATGCCCTCGGTGCCGACGTCCCTGGCCACCCGGGTCACCTCGTCCGCGAAGGCGCCCAGCTGGTCGACCATCGTGTTGATGGTGTTCTTCAGCTCCAGGATCTCCCCGCGGGCGTCCACCTGGATCTTCTGCGAGAGGTCGCCCCGGGCGACGGCGGTGGTCACCTGGGCGATGTTGCGCACCTGATCGGTGAGGTTGTTCGCCATGAAGTTGACGTTGTCGGTGAGGTCCCGCCAGACGCCGGCCGCCCACGGCACCTGCGCCTGCCCGCCGAGCCGTCCCTCGGTGCCCACCTGACGGGCCACCCGGGTCACCTGTTCGGCGAAGCCGGAGAGCTGGTCGACCATCGTGTTGATGGTGTTCTTCAGCTCCAGGATCTCCCCGCGGGCGTCCACCTCGATCTTCTGCGAGAGGTCGCCGCGCGCCACCGCCGTGGTCACCTGGGCGATGCTGCGGACCTGGCCCGTCAGGTTGTCCGCCATGAAGTTCACCGAATCGGTGAGGTCCCGCCACACCCCCGCGACGCCCGGTACCTGCGCCTGGCCGCCCAGCCGTCCCTCGGTGCCCACGTCCCTGGCCACCCGGGTCACCTGCGCCGCGAAGCCGTTCAGCTGGTCCACCATCGTGTTGACGGTGTTCTTCAGCTCCAGCATCTCGCCGGCCACCTCGACCGTCACCTTGCGGGACAGGTCGCCCTTGGCCACCGCGGTGGTCACCTGCGCGATGTTGCGCACCTGCGCGGTCAGCCGGCCGGCCATGGTGTTGACCGAGTCCGCGAGATCCTTCCAGCTGCCGGACACGCTGCGGACCTTCGCCTGGCCGCCCAGCTTGCCCTCGGTGCCGACCTCGCGGGCCACCCGGGTCACCTCGTCGGTGAACTCCGACAGCTGGTCCACCAGCCCGTTGACGGTCCGCCCGATCTTCAGGTACTCGCCGCGCAACGGGTGGCTCACCCCGTTGCTGTGCAGCGAGCGCAGCTCCATCTTCTGGTCCAGGTCGCCCTCGGCGATCGACGTCAGCACCCGGCCCACCTCGGCCATCGGCCGCGCCAGGTCGTCGATCAGCGCGTTGCAGTTGTCGACCGCCGCCATCCAGGCGCCCTCGCCGGCGCCCGTCTCCAGCCGCTCGTTCAGCCGGCCCTCGCGGCCCACCGCCCGCCGCACCCGGGCCAGCTCACCGGTCAGGTGCTGGTTGCGCTCCGCCACCTCGTTGAACACCGCGGCGATCTCCGCCAGCGGACCGTCCCCGGGCACCGTCAGCCGGCGCCGGAAGTTTCCGTCCCGCATCGCCGTCAGCGCGGCCAGCAGCTTGCGCAGCTCCGCCGGCTCGGCGCCGCGGCTGTGGTTGACACGCCGGCCGGCCGCGCTCCGCGGCGCGGCCCCGGAGCGCCCGCCGCGCGGAGCGGGCGGCGTCGTACCGGTTGCGTCCTTGGTGGCCGAACTCAACGGGCCCCTCCCAGATCGTGAACTGTCCGGCACCCCGCGCACGCTCCCCCTCCCGGGGGTCGCGCCGCGCGGCACCGTCCCGGCGGCCGGGCAGGCCCACCGGAACCCGTGACGACCGTAACGCTCGGACCGGACATCGCGGACCCCCCAGTCTGGCAGCACTCGCGCCCGGTACAAGCGCGGTTGCGCTCGGTTGGTACCGCCCCGTCCGAAACGGGTGGGCAGAATCACCCTCCGGTGCCTGTTTCGACTCCCCGCCCCCACGGGGAACCAAGCGGAAAGTAGGGTGGAGCGCTGCACCGGGCCACGACCGCCCCGGCGGCGCCGCCCACCGCCGGCGCGCACCGGGATTTCGGCGCCGCACCCCGGACAGCCAGGGCCAGAGCAGAGGAGACGTGGCAACGTGGTCACCGCGCGCGCAGCCGCCACCTTCGAACCCGTGGGCCGGTCGGCCGGGGCCGCCCGCTCCTTCGTGCGGGACGCGCTGCTGGGCTGGGGGCTGCCCGAGGTCGTCGACGACGCGGTGGTCCTGGTCAGCGAACTCGTCACCAACGCGGTCGTGCACGCCGGCACCGCCGCCGAGGTCTGCTGCCTGCGCGAGGACGGCACCGTCCGGATCGAGGTCACCGACCGCCACCCCGAACGCGGACTGCCCAGCATCGCCGACATCCCCACCACCGCGTCCGACCACTACGCCGACGCCGACGGCGAGGGCGGCCGAGGGCTGCTGATGTGCGCCGCGCTCGCCGAACGCTGGGGCGTCGAGTACGGCTCCGGCCGCAAGACCGTCTGGTTCCGGCTCACCCTGCCCGCGCACACCGCCGGCACCCGCTACGCCCTGCCCGCCACACCCGGCGGCGAACTGCCCCACAGCCACGGCCCGGTGCACGTCGCCGTCGTCCAGCTCGACGACGACGGCCGGGTGCTGTCCTGGAACCCCGACGCCGAGGCCCTCTTCCAGCACCCCGCCGACACCGTGCTCGGCCGCCCCTGGGCCGACCTCGCCGTCTGGCCGCAGCCCGCCGACGGCGGCCTCGGCCTCTCCGCCGTCCTGCGGCTCGCCCGCTGGGAGGGCGGCTACGCGCTGCGCCGCGCCGACGGCACCGAGGCCGACGTCTACGGCGTCCAGGTCCGCCTGCGCGACACCGACGGCACCCCGACCACCCTGTGCCTGCTCGTCCTCGACGACGACCGCGCCGTCCTGCGCTCCCCCGCCCGCGCCCTGCCCGGCGACCGCGGCGAACCCGCCACCCGGCTCGACCTGCTGGCCGGCCTCGGCACCGGCGAGGACCTCGACACCCTGCTCCAGCACACCGTCGAACGCGCCCGCGACCTGCTCGACGCCGACGCCGCCTACCTGCTGCTCACCACCGACGACGAGGCCGAGTTCGAACTGCGCGCCAGCACCGGGCTGCCCACCGCGCCGCGCCCGCACAGCCGCTTCCCGGTCGACACCGGCAACCGCTACGACTCACCGCGCCTGCCCTCCGTCCACGAGGACCTCGCCAGCCGGCCCACCGGCCTGCCGGTCCTCGACGACAGCGGGCTGCGCTCCCTGCTCACCGTCCCGCTCAAGGTCGAGGGCCGGCTGATCGGCTCGCTCGGCATCGCCACCGGCACCCCCGGCCGCTACGACAACGAGGACGCGCTGCGCCTCCAGTTCGCCGCCGACCGGCTCGCGCTGGCCGTCGAGTCCACCCGGCTCGCCGAGCTCGAACGGCTGCGCCGGGGCTCGCTCTCCTTCCTCGTCGAGGCCTCCGACCTGCTCGCCGGCACCCTCGAACACGAGCAGACGCTCGCCCTGATGGCCCAGATGGCCGTCCCCACCCTCTCCTCCTGGTGCGCCGTCTACACCAACGGCGACCACGGCGCCCCCGCCTCGCTCGCCTTCGTCCTGCACGAGGACGAGGACCGCATCGACCCGCTGCGCGCCCTGCTCGACAAGACACCCGCCCCGGACACCGGCCCCACCCACGGCACCCGCTTCTGGGCCGCCCCCGCCGAGACCGCCCACGGCGCCGGCTTCGCCGACGAACCCGGCCTCACCGGCCTGCTCGGCGAGACCGTCGTCCTGCCGCTGACCGCCCGCAACCGGGTGATCGGCCTGCTCGCCCTCGGCACCGCGGCCGGCGTGCGGTTCCGCCAGGAGATCCTGGAACTCGCCGAGGACCTCTCCCGCCGGGCCGCCCTCGCCCTCGACAACTCGCGCCTCTACTCCGAGCGCACCGCCACCAGCCAGGCCCTGCAGCGCAGCCTGCTGCCCCCGGAGCTGCCCGACATCCCCGGCGTCGAGGTGGACGTCTACTACCAGGCCGCGGGCGAGGGCAACGAGGTCGGCGGCGACTTCTACGACCTCTTCACGATCCGCGAGGGCACCTACGGCTTCGCCATCGGCGACGTCTGCGGCACCGGCCCGGAGGCCGCCTCGGTCACCGGCCTCGCCCGGCACTCGCTGCGGCTGCTCGCCCGCGAGGGCCTGGACGCCCCGCAGGTCCTCAGCCGGCTGAACACCGCCATCCTGGACGAGGGCGCGCGCAGCCGCTTCCTCACCCTGCTGTACGGCGAACTGACGCCCCGTCCGGACGGCAGCACCGAGCTCTCCCTGGTCTGCGCCGGGCACCCGCTGCCGCTGCGCCTGCGCACCGACGGCCGGGTCGACCGGGCCGCCACCCCGCAGCCCCTGCTCGGCGTCATGGACGACCTCGACCTCACCGCCGAGCACCTGGTGCTCCACCCGGGCGAGGTCCTGCTCTGCGTCACCGACGGCGTCACCGAACGCCGCGAGGGCCGGCGGATGCTGGGCGACGACGGTCTCGCCGAGGTGCTCACGGGCTGCACCGGACTCACCGCCGGAGCGGTCGCGCTGCGCGTGCAGCGGGCGGTCGAACGGTTCGCTCCGGAGCCGCCCTCCGACGACATGGCGATCCTCACCCTGCGGGTGCCGACCCAGCGCACCGCCTGAGCGAACCGGTGCGACACCTGTCGCAAGCTGACGCACCGGCTGTCGGAGCGTGACCGAACCGTGCCCGACAACGCAACAAAATGTGCGATTCACAAGGGTACAAGCCCGCTCACCCTGGGTACACCGACCTCACCGGGGAATCCCCCGGCGGGGACGTGACCAGCGGCTCTCCCGCTGGCCCACATTCGGACCGCAGCCGTCGCACGCTCCAGCCGTGCGCACCCGGAGCGGTCACGCGCCTTCACCTCATCGACACTCACCCGCGTTCACTGCGCCCTGCGCGCGCCCATGAGTGAAAGGAGCCTCCGGTGAGCAACGAAGCTACCGGGGCACTGAACGCCCGCTCCACCGGCGCCGACGCGGGTAACCTCGGTTACCTCGCCCTCGGCCTGACCCTCCTCGCCTACGGTCTGCTCTCCACCGGCATCTTCAGCGGAACAGCCGTCGGGAACTCGGCCCACCTCGCCCACATCGTCGGCGGCCTCACCCTGTTCATCGCGGGCCTCTGGCAGCTCCGCGGCGGCGAGGGCTTCACCGGCACCGCCTTCACCAGCCTCGGCGCCTTCTGGGCGACCTGGTCCACGGCCTCCGGCGCCGGAAAGAACGCGGCCGGCCTCTTCCTGCTGCTGTGGGCCCTGCTCGCCCTCACCCTGACCGCCGCGAGCTGGAACGCGGGACTGTTCAGCCGCGTCGTCTACGGCCTGCTGACGGTCTCCCTGGTGCTCTCCGCCATCGCCACCTTCAGCACCACCGCCGGCCTCGCCAAGACGGCCGGCTGGATCGCCGCCGCCTCCGGACTGGCGGCCTGGTACTGGGCCACCGCGTCGCTGACCAACGGCGCGTGGGGCCGTGAGGTCCTGCCGGTCAAATAACGGCGGGTGAAACCGGTGGACCGGACCCCACCCCCACGGGGCCCGGCCCACCGGCATGCCGTCTCAGCCCCGGATGGCCACCGGCTCCCGCTCCCCCACCTGCCGGACGTCCCCCGCCCGCCGGGCCCGCCGGCGGGCGAACGCCCGCTGCGCCGCGTACGTCAGCAACAGGATCGCCACCGCGACCAGGCCGTCCGCCCAGAAGTGGTTGGCCGTCACCACCACGACGGTGATGGTCAGCACCGGGTGCAGCACCATCAGCCAGCGCAGCGGGCTCTTCGAAACCCGGACCACCGCGACCGCCACCAGCACGCACCACGCCACGTGGACCGACGGCATCGCCGACAGCTGCGCCGCCTTGACCACCCCGCCGACCGTGGCGCCGTACACCGACTGCCCGTACTCGGCCGCGACGTCGACGAACCCGTTCTCCGGCAGCATCCGGGGCGGCGCCACCGGGAGGAACTGCACGGCCAGGCAGACCGCCGTCGTGACGACCACCGTGGTCCGCACCCAGGCGTACCGCTCGCGGTGTCTCAGGAAGACCCAGAGCAGCACCGCGATCATCACGGTGAAGTGCATGGACGCGTAGTAGTAGTTCGCCAGCTTCACCAGCGGCGGGTACGGCGTCACCGCGGCCTGCCAGGAGGCCTCGTCGGGCAGGCCGAACGCCAACTCCGTCCGGTGGATCCAGCGCGCCCGGTCCAGCGCGTGCTCGGTGCTCATCAGCGAGAGCCGCCCGACCAGCTGCCAGAGCGCGAACAGCGCCAGCAGGGTGCCGGCCTCCCGCAGGATCGCCGAGACGCCCGTCCGTCGCCCCCTGGCGGCCGCGTACGCGCCACCGTAGAGAGCGACCGCGGCGCCCCCGGCGGCCTGCCAGGTCAGGGTCAGGTTCTGCAACGGTTCGCGCCTCTCCACCGGCTCCGACGTGGTGGGGAGACGTTAACGCAAAAAGACCCCCTCCTGAACCGGAGAGGGTCTTTTTGGAATGATTGTTCGG
>NZ_BAAAKJ010000113.1:20711-27710 GCF_039527695.1 Kitasatospora putterlickiae | reverse complement strand
TGGACCCCCACCACCCCCCACCCCAAGGGCCTCCACGCCTACTCCCAATGGCTCGCCTACGAGGGCACCCTCCTCACCACCATCTAGCCTCCCCACCACCCCTGCGGGCCGGGCCCCTCACCCGGCCCGCCGCCGGCTACCGGCCCCCGGCCCCCGGCCCCCGCCTGATGGATCGCGGTGATCGTCACCGCGGCATCGAAACCGAGCACCGGATCGGGCCGACCGGACAGCAGGCTCGCGTACAGCGGCCGGTAGTGGGCGACCTTCCGCGGAGTCCGGCCATCGTTGCCGAACACGGCCAGCAACTCCCCCTCCCGAGCCGCGAAACCGGTCATGGCGGTGTGATCGATCCACACCTCCACCCCGGAGCGCCCGAGGACCAGGCCGCTCTCCTTACTACTGGAGCCGGTCAGCCAACTGCTGCGAAGCCGGGCCACACCCTCCCCACCCCGGGAGCGGAAACCGACGGTGCACCACGCGCTCGCGCCGCCGTCCGTCTCCGAAACCGAGCGGAGTCCGGTGAGATCGACGAAGCGCGTGAGCATGCTGAGCTGGTTCACCCCCGAGTCCGTCCAGCTGGACAGGTACGAGGCGAAGGCCTCCGCCCCGCGCAGGACGTAGGGGTCGTAGAACGCCGAGGTGATGGCCGTGACCGGCCCCCAGCCGGGGTGCGCGGCGAGCAGCTCCGCCGCCCAGTCGACCTCGGGGGAGAACGCGAAGTGGTGGGCCGTGAAGAGGCGTCCCCTCACATCGGCCCTCCCGTCCAGCTCGCGCAGCCCCGCGAGCGAGGCGAGGTCGTGGACGAGGGGTTTCTCCACCAGCACCCTGGCCCCGGAGCCCAGCAGGGCCTGGGCCACCAGCCCGGCATGGGTGTCCGTCGGCGTGGCCAGGACCACCAGGTCCGGCTTGTGCGCGTCCAGTGCCTGGGTGAGGCCGCCGTAATGGGGAGGCGTGTCGCCCCGGAAGACGACCGGCCCGACCGGCCGCGGGTCGACCGTGAAATCCAGGATCACGTCGTCCCGTTCGGCCAGGACCGCCAGATGGGTCTCGGCGATGATGCCGAGCCCGACCAGGCCGACACGTACCGGGTCGGTCATTCGATCTTCTCCCCTCGTCCTGTACAGCCCCGAACTCCGATCCCCCGGTACCTCATCGCCGCGAGGCCACCTCCGCCCACCGGCCCAACGACACCGCGGGGCCGTCGACCCACTCGACCCCCGGGTCGTGCTCCGCGGCCTGCGAGACGCCCTCGATCCAGCTGGTCGCGATCGGGACCCAGTAGGTGTTGCCGCCCGACCGGCGAGTGCGTGCGTCGAGCTCGGCACGCGTGCGGCGGGCACCGTCGCGGTCTCCCCTGCGCACCGCGAGCAGGATCTGGGCCACGTCGGCCAGATTGTGGCCGCCGCGGTAGCCGATCCCGTCCGCCAGCCGCCGGGTGGCCCCGACCGCCTCCACAGCGGCCCCGGTCTCGCCGGCCACCGCGTGCGCGACCGCCTCGGCGGAGCGGACCTTGACCAGTTCGACCGGATTGGGAACCAGGTCGAGCAGCTCCCGCGCCCGGGCCGCCGCGTCCGACACCGCGGCCGTGTCGCCGGACCAGCAGGCGGTCTGGGCCAGGTTCGCCAGCGCCTTCGCCTCCGCGGCGGCCAGGTCCTCACGCCGGGCCAGACCGATCGCCTCGGTGTAGGCGGCGGTCGCCTCGTCGAACCGGGCGTTCACCCGCCAGATGTGGCCGATCAGCCTGAGCCGCTCGCCTTCGTCCTCCGGCCCACGGCTGCGCTGCTCCCGCAGGGAGTCGAGAGCCCTGCCGAAACGGCCGTTGAGATAGTCGAAGTCGCACAGCCAGTACCGGGCCACCGCGTCGAACTCGCCACCCACCAGGTCACGGTAGATCCGCGCCGCCTCGGTGTAGTCGCCGTGGTTGCGCAGTGCGTGGGCGAGATGGATCCGCACCAACTGCGCCGTCGGACCGTCCTGGCGCACTCCCTCGCCCGCACCGCCGAGCAGCTCCACCGCCTCGGCCGCACGGCCGGTACGACGCAGTTGGACACCTCGTACGGCAGCCAGAACGGCCCGGTACTCCGGTGTTCCGTCCCGTTCGGCGGCCAGCCCGTCGCCCAGCTCCGACCACTGGCCCGCCTCGACAAGGCGCTGAGTGGCACGGGCCATCCAGTCCCCGAAGACCCCGTACAGCGCCGAGAGCCTGAGGCCGGATTCGAGAGCCTGAGCGGTGGCCGCGCGGCCCGCCGAGGGCTCAAGACGCTCGCCCAGCCAGGCGAGCAACCGGGCCGCGACCACGCCTCGGTCACGATCCGACCAGCCGTCCGGGAGCGTCCGGTCCGCCTCGGCGATGGCCTGGCGCAGCGCCGCGTGCAGGGCGTACGGCAGGGCGTAGGCGTCGTCGTGCGTGAGGAACGGTCGGCGCAGGAACCGGGCCACGCTGCCGTCGGGGACGTTGGGCTGTCCGGCCCGCAGCATGTCCGCGCCGACCCGGTCGGTGAGTGCCGCGGTACGGACGAGGTCGCGCTCCTCCCGGGGGAGGTCACGGATCGACCGGGTGGCGACCGCGGTGAAGGAACCGCCGAAGTCCGCGGGCGACGGCTGCCCGCCGCGGGCCAGGAGCGCGACGAAGTGGGACACCGACAGGTCCAGGTACAGGGGCAGCCCCTGGCCGCCCGCGATGATGCGCCGACGGACCTCCGCGGGAATGGCGGGCTCGCCGTCCCGGGTGAGCGCCTCACTGAGGTAGCTGTCGGCGTCGGATTCCGAGAGGTAGCCGACGAGATGCTGACGGGGTTCGACGCTGTCGTTGCTGAAGTGCAGGTTGGGCCAGCACTGCGGGCCGGTGAAGTCCAGCTCGCCGCTCACGCCGGAATCGGCCCAGTCGACGCGGTTCCGGCCGGTGATCACGAACAGCACGTTGGGCATCAGGTACACACAGCGCTGGATCAGGCGCTCCACCGTGCGGTCCACACGACCGTTGACCACCTCGAAGGTGTCGAGGAACACGCACACCGTGGGCCGCCGGGCCGGCCGGGCCCGGCGGGACAGCTGGTCCAGGTCCCAGGCCAACAGGTACGGGAAGTAGGAGAGCGTCTCGTAGTCGGCCTCGGCCTCGATCAGTTCGGCGAACAACTCGCAGTCGGCGAGCAGGCGTCCCTCCCGTACCCGGTCCCGGACGGCGCGGTAGGTGGCCAGGGCCGCCCGGTGCGCCAGTCCGGCGAGGCCGCCGAGCCCGGCCGGGTCGAGCTGCCGGACGCTCTCGGTGATCTGGTCGCCGAGGCCGATGCCGCGGGAGGCGCGGCGCAGCGCCGGCGACGAGTCGAGGAAGTCCTGCAGCGTCTCACCGGGATGCGCGCGGGCCCAGTAGGACGCGAGTGCCAGGTCGAACGCCTGCCACCGGCTGCCCAGCTGCCCGAGACCGGCCCGCACGCGCAACAGCACGCTCTCGATGTCGCAGGCGCCGTCCTCGGACAGGTCGACCCGCACGGCCACCACGTCGTCACGCCGCTCGGCCGCGGCGTCGGCGAGAAGGCGGCGCTCCAGCTCGTGGGAAAGCGCCGTCTTTCCTATGCCGCCGATTCCGTACAGCGTCAGGACGTTACGGCGCCCCTGCGCCCGGTCCACGACCGGCGAAACCTCCGCCTCGTCCAGCGTCCGGCACAAACCTTCCACCGACCGGTTGAAGGCGGCCACCTCGTCGACGCGATTGGTGAACACCTGTTGCGCCGTGACGGTGGACGACAGCCCGCTCATGAACGCGGCCCGCAGGTTCACCCGTGCCATCCCGTCTCCTTCTCCACGCGACCCCCGAAGCCATCGGGTCCGCATCCCCTAGGAGGCAAACGATCTGAAATCTTTTCAGTTCCGATGAGGTGCCACAAGGCACCGCGGCGACAGGCCGGAAGGGCCGGTCCACTGAAAGGGGCTTGTTTACGCCGCCAACAGAACTGTTCTTATCGGTGGAGGCCGCCGGCGTGTACGGTGGCCCCATGAAGGACGACGCTCGCCCCACCGCTGATCCGTTGATCACCGGTGCCGAGATCGCCCGGCTGGCCGGGGTCACGCGAGCCGCCGTGTCCAACTGGCGGCGGCGCCACGACGACTTCCCGGCGCCGGCCGGCGGCGGGCCGACCAGTCCGCTCTTCGACCCCGCCGAGGTGAACGCCTGGCTCGCCGAGCAGCGAAAGGGCCAGGACGTGTCCGATGAGGTGCTGCTGTGGCAGGCCCTGCGCGGCGCCTTCGGGGACGACACCGTCCAGGCGCTGGCGGCAGTGGCCCGGCTGCTCACGGACGGCACGCCGCCGCCTCGGCTCGGGCCCGAGATCGCTCAGCAGGTGCTGGAGCTCGCGGAGGCCACGTCCAAGGACGGGCTGATGACCGCTCTCACCGACCGCTTCCTCGACACCACCCGCCGCGTCGGCTCCGATCAGGTCTCCTCCCCCCGCGTCATCCGGGCGGTGCGGCACTTCGTGGGCCCGGTCCCGGACACCGCGAGCATCCTGGACCCGGCCTGCGGCATCGGCTCGCTGCTGCTCTCCCTCGGGCCGGACGCCGGCCCCACCCGGTACGGCCAGGAGATCGACGTCGCGATGGCCGAGGTCGCCCACCTCCGCGCCGGGCTGAGCGGCCGCACCCCGACCGAGGTCCGGTCCGGGGACTCCCTCCGCGACGACACGTGGGCGGAACTCAAGGTCGACCTCGTCGTCTGCGATCCGCCCGCGGCCCGGCCTGACTGGGGACGGGAGGAACTCCTCCTCGACGCGCGGTGGGAGCTCGGCATCCCCTCACGGGCCGAAAGCGAACTCGCCTGGCTCCAACACGCCTACGCCCACACGGTTCCCGGCGGCAAGGTCGTGATGGTGATGCCCGCCTCCGTCGCCTACCGGAAGGCCGGCCGCCGCATCCGCGCGGAGCTCGTCCGTCGGGGCATCCTCAGCGAGGTCGTCGCGCTCCCGGTCGGCACCGCGACGGCGCACTCCCTTCCCGTTCAACTGTGGATCCTCGTCCGCCCCGACGGCCGCACGGCGCGGACCGTCCGCATGGTGGATCTCACCGCCGCCGCGCCCGACGGCCCCCTCGCGCCCCAGCCCGGCCAGGTCGTCGAGGTCCCGCTCATCGATCTCCTGGACGACACCGTCGACCTCACCCCGGGCAACCACATCGGCAGCGCCAACCGGGACTACCTCGCCGAGTACACCGCCCTCCGCGACCAACTGCGGGAACAGCTCCGAGTCCTGGACACCCTGCTGCCCCGACTCGCCCCCGGAAGCGGACCGGGCACGCTCGACACCGCATCGGTCAGCGTCGCCGATCTCACCCGCGCCGGGCTCGTGGAGCACGTCGAGGGCGAGCCGCGCTCCGTCAGCGAACACCTCGACACCGACTACCTGCGCGGGTTCCTGGCCGGCCCCGCCAACAAGCGCCGGTCCACCAGCGGCAGCGGCACCTTCCGCACGGACAGCCGGGGTTCCCGCGTTCCGCAGCTGGGCATCGAGACCCAGCGTCACTACGGCTCCGCCTTCCGCGCGCTCCAGGAGGTCGAGACCTGCACCCGCCGGCTCGCCGGGCTCAGCGACCAGGCGACCGAACTCGCCCGTGAGGGGCTCACGAACGGGGCTCTGAACCCCGCCTCCGGGGACGCCTGACCCGGCGAGCCCGGCCGGCGGCCCGCTAGGCCGACCGCCGACCGAGAGCCAACAGCAGCAGAAGTACCGACGAGACGGCCCCGAACCACCCGACGCCGGCACCCGTGCCGGCCGGGTCGAGGAACCCCCGGAACGCGGCGAGCCCCATGAACACACCCCAGGTCGTCAGGGCGGAGCCGGGTGGCATGGGCCGTGCGGTGCCCGTCCGCCGCCGGGGAACCCAGAGACGCAACAGCCACACCGCCACGGCGAAGGCCACCAGCCGAACCGTGACCTCCGCCCACAGCGGGCCCGTGGTCCTCGCGCCCGGTCCCAGGAACACCGTCATCGCGAACCAGCCGATCGGCAGCACCCAGACCAACCGGGCTCGCGTCACCACGGACAGTTCGCCGGTGGCGGCAGCCGCTCCGGGGTCCTGGGGCGCCGGGGACATCGGCGCGCGCTGGGACGGGACGAACGGACGCTCGGCCGCCCCCGGGCGCCGCGGCACCGGCCGCAGCACCCGGGCCTGCGCACGGCGCAGGCGGAAGCCCGGCCGGAGGCCGTCGTGCCGGTCCATGTGGAGCCGGAGCTCCTCCTGGAGGGCGAGGAGACGCTCCGCCATCGCGTCGAACTCCGAACGGCGGAGAACCGCGGCCCGCTCCGCCTCCGCCTCGGCCGCGGCGAGGCGGGACACGGCCTCGGCGAGCAACCGCCCGGCCTCGGCCCGTCCCGCCTCCGCCGTCCGTTCGGCCTCCTCCTTCTCCCGCTGGAGGCGCAGCCGCTCCTCGGCGATGATCCGGTCCAGGCGCATGCGCTCGTCCGCCGGTAGCCGCTGCGGCGCCCGGGCCTCGGCCCGGGCCACGGTCGCGTTCCGCCACTCCATCAGGGTCCGGGCCCGGTGCTCGCCGATGCCGTTGACGTGGACCTTGCCCCCGCGGGTCCGGTGGATCCACACAACCGTCCCACCGCGACCGCTGGGGGCCTTCTCGTAGCTGATGCGGGTGAAGTCGGAGGCCGTGTGGATGCCTTGGGCGGCCAGGTCGCGCACAAGCCCTTCACCGATGCCGTTGACCTCCAGCGGCCCCAGGGGGGACTGGGCGACCGCCCGGTCGACGAACCGCCGGCGCACCGCCTCAAGCGCCTGCCTCTCCCGGCTCTCCCGGCTCCCGTCGAGCGCGACCAGCCGGCGGGCGCAGGACTCCTGGGTCCGCCGGTACGCCTCGTCAACGCGCCGAACCGTCGCGTCGTGCTTCTGCTGCGCCCGGGTGCGCTCCCGCGCCTCCCGATTGCGCCGCCGCAAGTCCGCCCGCTCGAACCCCGGCCGCCCGGCGAGCAGCCGCCGGTGCGCGGCCACCGCCTGAACGAGCCG
>NZ_BAAAKJ010000113.1:19404-20688 GCF_039527695.1 Kitasatospora putterlickiae | reverse complement strand
CGGCGGCGGTAGCCGTCAGGTCGGCGGTCAACGCGTTCCCTCGGCGGCGGAGACGGGGTGGCGGCGGTCCTGGCCGGGCGCCTGGGCGGGACCGGAGGTGAGACCGGATGTGAGACCGACGCCGGCAGCAGCCCTGCGGTCGTCCGACCCCGCGCGAAACCGGCCGTCGATCAGCTCCAGGCCCACTGCCACTCCTCCACACCCCAGGTCATGGACGCACCGCGCCATCCGCCGTTCCCCCATCCGCCGTTCCCCCACCCGGTGTTCGCCGCAGGCGGCGGCTCCAGGACGACAGGAGAACGGTACCGGATGTGCGAAGGGCCATGTACACCATGTCCATGATGCGTTGACGCCGCTAACAGGCGCTGACGCGCTCCTGGGGCGTCAGCGGCTCCGACGGGTGTGACCGGCGGGTCAGACCGGCATCCCCGGTTCGGCGATGCCGCTTTCGTAGGCGACGATGACGAGCTGGGCGCGGTCGCGGACGTTCAGTTTGGCGAGGAGGCTGCTCACGTGGGTCTTCACGGTGGGCAGGCTGATCACCAGGCGCTGGGCGATCTCGGCGTTCGAGAGGCCGTTCGCGATCAGGACGAGGACCTCCTGTTCGCGCTTGGTGAGGCCCACCAGGCGCGGGAGGGGGCGGGTCGTCCGGTGGGTGCGGGAGACGGTCCCGATGAGGCGGCGCGTGACCGTGGGGGCCAGGACGGCCTCGCCGGTGGCGATGACGCGGATGCCGGCGACCAGGTCCGAGGGGGAGGCGTCCTTCAGCATGAATCCGCTCGCGCCCGCCTGGAGGGCCGGGTAGACGTACTCGTCCATGTCGAACATCGTCAGGGCCAGCACGCGTACGCCGGTCAGGGTCTCGTCCGAGCAGATCTCCCGGGTGGCGGCGATGCCGTCCATGAGGGGCATGCGCAGGTCCATCAGGACGACGTCGGGCCGGAGTTCCCGGGCGAGGTCCACCGCCCGGGAACCGTCACCGGCCTCGCCGACGGTCTCCATCCCCGGGGTGGAGTCGACGAGGACGCGGAAGCTGCCGCGCAGCAACGCCTGATCGTCCGCGATCAGCACCCGGATCGCCTCGGCCATCCCGCATTCCTCGCCAACTGCTCATCGAGTCCTCGGAGTCCGCGATTCTAGCAGCCGCGCCCGTCACGGGCCGTCGAGCACCAGCTCGCCCGTCCCGGTCCCCCCGGCCGTCACCTTGGTGCCGTAGGGCTCCGAGAGCCGGGCGATGTCGGTGAGGACCTCCTCGGCGACGGCGCCGTCGGCGAGCCGGGGCCG
>NZ_BAAAKJ010000113.1:12599-19387 GCF_039527695.1 Kitasatospora putterlickiae | reverse complement strand
GGTCGACCGGGCGGCCGAAGCCCAGGTCGACCGGGTGGAGACGGGCGGCCACCAGGGCGCCGTCCTCGAAGGTGAGCACCGGGACGAGCGACTGCCAGTACCGGCGGTGCGGGGCGAACATCCGGCGGCCGTGGCCGCCGATCTCGTCGAAGTACCGGCCCGGGGTGAGCTGCCGGCCGGCGGCGACCTTCGCGTAGTCCTCGGCCGGGACCCGGTCGGCGAGTTCGATCTGGCTGACGACGTTCCCCAGGCTGTAGAAGATCGGCTTGCCCCGGTGGATCTCCACTCCGCGCAGGTGGTGCGGGCCGTGTCCGACCACCATGTCGGCGCCTTCGTCGATCATCCGGTGGGCGAACTCGCGCAGGAACTCGCCGGGCGTCTCCGGCGTCGGTCCGGGCTCGTGGGAGTGCACGCTGACCAGGACGAGGTCCGCGCGGCGACGGGCCTCGGCCACCCACCGGGAGATCCCGTCGAGGTCCCCCGGATCGCACCCGGTGACGAAGCCCGGCGTGTCCGCCGTCTCGAAGCGGGTGCCGAACAGGTTGAGACGGCGGGGTGACGGCATGGCGGGGTCGAACCCGAGCAGGGTGCGCGCCTCGGCCCGCCGGTCCCGCAGCCCCGTTTCGCCGTCGATCTCGCGCAGGACGTCCATCTGCGCGGGCGTCACCCGCAGCGTCGCGCCGTGCCGCAGCGGGCTCAGCCCGGGACGGCCCGGCAGGTCCGGGGACGGGGCGGCCGCCTCCTGCCCGGGCAGGAACGTCGAGCTGCACGAGAGCACGGCCAGGCTGCCTGCGGGACGGTCGGCGTAGACCGGCCGGCGTGCGGCGGTGAGGTCGGCGCCGATCCCGGCGAACGGGACGCCCTTGGTGCGCAACAGGTCCACGGTGCCGAGCAGCCCGTCCGTGCCCAGGTCCAACGCGTGGTTGTTGGCGCAGCCGAACACCGTGAAGCCGGCCGCCAGGACCTCGTCGACCATGCCCGGGTCCGCGACCAGGCAGCCGCCGCCGGCCGCGTTGTGCACCGGATGCCCCCGCCCGGTCGCGGGAACGAACTCCAGGTTGGTGAAGGCGAAGTCGGCGGCCCGCAGCGTCTCGCGCAGTCCGGCGGCGGCCGGGTCGGAGGTGATCAGCGCTCCCCGGGTGGCCATGCAGTCCCCGGAGAGCGCCACGGTCAGCCGTGTCATCCGCGGGCCTCCGTCACCGCGCGGGTGAGTGCGCCGACCGCGTCGGCCCCGGTGACGTCGACGCGCTTGCCGTCCACCATGACGGTCGGGGTCAGCGCGACCTTGCGGGACGCGGCGACGTCGGAGACGTACCGCACCCAGGGCGTGTACGTGCCGGCCCGGACGCACTCCCCGAAGGCGGCGTCGGTGATCCCGGCGTCCCGCCCGGCCTCGATCAGCTGGGTCTCGCTCAGGCCCGGCCCGCGTTCGGCGGGCTGCCTGTCGAACAGCACGGTGGAGTACTCCACGAACCGGTCCTGGTCGGCGGCACAGGCCGCGGCGGAGGCCGCCCGGGTCGAGTAGCCCTCGGGGCTGCTGCGGTTGTCGAGGAAGGTGACCGGGTGGTAGACGACGCTCACGTCGCCGCCCTCCCGCAGCTTCTTCAGCTCTCCGGCCAGCGCCTTCTCCGTGTTGCGGCACTCGGGGCAGAGGTAGTCGAGGTAGAGGTCGACGCGCACCCCGCCGGAGGAGGCGAGCAGGCCCGCCTTGTCGTCCGTCGCGGCGACGGGGACGCGGCTCGGTACCTCGTCCGGCATGACGTTGGTCGCCCGGACGAGTCCGACGCCGACGAGCGCGGCCCCGATCACCACGACCGCGGCCACCAGCGACACCACCAGGGTGCGCCGCCGGCGGTGCCGTTTTTGCACCATCTCCCGCACCAGGGTGTCCGTTGCCTGCATCGCCTATCGCTCCTTCGTGTCCAGGACCCAGTGGTCCAGCGCGTAGCGGGTTCGCGGATTCCGGATCAGGAGGACGGCCACGGCGAGCAGGACGAGGTCGCGCGCGATGTCGATGACGTAGCCGCGCTCGGCCCCGCTCGTCACCGTGCCTCCGCTGCTGAAGCAGCCGCAGTCGATGGACATCCCCCGGGCCCACACCGAGGTGATGGCCGCGATGTACATCACCATCAGCACGGCCGCGCCGGCCGCCACCACTCTGGTGGCCAGCCCCAGGACCAGCAGCACGGCGAGCGCGATCTCGATGAAGGGGAGGACGCCGCCGATGAGCTGGGCGCTCTCCTCGGGCACGATCCGGTAGAGGACGACCGTGCGGCCGGCCTCCCTGAGATCCGGGATCTTCACCAGGCCGGCGTAGCCGAGGACCGCGGCCAGGAGCAGCCGTGCCGCGGTCCCCGTCCACTCCCGCACCTGGCCGGCCCGCACCGGGCGGACTTCGGTTCCGTTCATCGTCCGCATCACTGCGACCGCGAGAACCGGTACGTGGCCACGCCGAGCGCGACGGCGGTGATCGCCAGCAGCAGCCCCAGTTCCGCGACCACGGGCGGCTGCCAGTCCCCGAGCAGAAGACGGGTCTGCTCCGAGGTCAGGATGTCGGGCCCGGGAAGGGTCCGGCGGACCGCGTCGACGCCGTAGGTGAGGGGATTGAGCTTGACCACGGTGTCGAGCCAGCCCGGCAGCCCGTTCGGCGGGAACATCGCGCCGGAGAAGAACATCAGCGGCATCAGGCTCAGGTTCACCACGATCTGGAACGTCTCGACCTTCCGGATGGTGACCGCGGCGAGCAGCCCGAGCGAAGTGAACAGCAGCGAGACGAGCAGCATCTCCAGCAGGGCGACCAGCAGCATCGGCGTGTACCGGATGCCCGCGATGCCTCCGACCGACAGGAGCATGAAGCCGTAGACCGCCCCCGTGGTGGCTCCGCCGAGCGCGAGGCCGATCACGATGCTGGAGCGCGGGAACGGCGAGACGAGCATCTGCCGGAGCATGCCGAGCCTGCGGTCCCACACCAGCGAGATGCCCACGGCGACCGCCGGCGCCTGCACCGACATGATCAGCGTGCCGGGGAACAGGAAGGCCCGGTAGTCGTTCAGCTGGGCCTTGCCGAGGCTGGAGGAGGCCGCGTCGAGGCCGGTGCCCAGGACGACGAGGAACAGCAGCGGGGTCACCAGACCCATGATCACGCGCACGGGGTTGTGCCGCAGCCGCGTCATCTCCCGCCGCCAGAGCAGCACGTACGGTCTGAGGGCGAACGCCCGGCGGTCGGCGGACGGGCCGGCGGGTGCCGCCTTGCCGGCCGGTGCCTCCAGTACGGTGTCCAGACGGCTCATCGCAGTCCCTCCCCGATGTCGTTGAGTGTGCGGGCCTTCGTCCCGCTCTCTCGGATCTCGGCCCCGGTGTGGTGCAGGAAGACGTCGTCGAGGGTCGGCGAGGTGACGGTCACCGAGCTCACGGTCACCCCGAGTCCGGTGCACAGCCGCGGCACCAGGGCGGGTCCGTGGGAGACCCGCAGCCGCACGCCGTCGGGGGCGAGTTCCGCCGTGAGGCCGAAGCGGTCGGCGAGTTGCTCCACCGCGCGCGCGTCGTCCTCGGTGCGCAGCACGACGAGGTCGGCTCCGATGATGGACTTCAGCTCCGCGGGCGACCCCTCGGTGACGACCTTGCCCTTGTCGAAGATCGCGATCCGGTCACACTGCTCCGCCTCCTCCAGCTGGTGCGTGGTGAAGAAGACGGTGATGCCCCGTTCCTGCCGCAGCCTGCCCAGGTACTCCCAGACGGCCGCGCGGGTCTGCGCGTCGAGACCGGTGGTCGGCTCGTCGAGGAAGAGCACCCTGGGGGAGCCGAGCAGGCCCCGGGCGATCTCCAGGCGGCGGCGCATACCGGTGGAGAACTGTCCCACGGGCACGTTGCTGCGCCCGGACAGTTCCATCATGTCGAGCATCCCGGCGATCACCGGGCGTGCATCGCGGCGGTTGAGCCCGCACAGGTCGGCCTGGAAACGGAGGTTCTCGGCCGCGGTGAGGTCCTGGTCGAGCGTCGACTCCTGGAAGACGATGCCGATCCGGCGGCGCACCTCGGAGGCCTGGCTCACCACGTCGGCACCGGCCACCTCCGCCCGGCCCGCCGTGGGCTTGAGGAGCGTGGTCAGCATGCTGATGGTCGTCGTCTTCCCGGCGCCGTTGGGCCCCAGGAAGCCGAACGTCGCGCCGTCGGGGACCGTCAGGTCGAGACCGTTGACCGCCGCGGTGGTGCCGTAGTAGGCGTAGAGGCCCTCGGCCCGGATCGCCGTCATCGGTGCTTCCTCCCCTCGGGGCCGCGCACGGCCAGCACGGTCCGGAACACGCCCATCTCGCCCGGTTCGTCCACCGGCCGTCCGTCGATCTCGACCCAGGCGTGGGCGGCGAAGGGCTGGACGCGGAACCCCGTGCACCAGTCGGCCCACCTGCCCCGGGCCCGGCACATCAGGACGGTGGCGACGGACCGCTGGAGGCAGCCGAGGCCGGCGCAGCGGGTGCTGACCGAGACGACCGCCTGCCTGGCCCGCGCCGTCTCGGCGTATCCGGCGGGCCGGGTTCCCCGGCTGAGCACGCGCAGCACCCGCTGGAGCCGGGCCGGAGGCAGCCTGACGAGCAGGCGGGCCACGCCGGCCGCGAGTCTGGGGGCGATCTGGCGGTGCAGCGGAAGCCGCGGAGCCTGTTCCGCGACGGCGGGGGTGGTCACTGCGAGACCTCCAGGAGGCTGGCCGCGCTCAGCGCGCCGACGAGGTCCATCACGTCCTTGTGCGCCTGGTCCTCGCTCACGGGGGCGGCCTCGGCCATCAGCGCGGCGACCGTGCGGGGGGTCTCGCCTTCGAGCAGCTTGCCCAGGATGGCGGAGCCGGACGCGTTGAGCTGCCAGTAACGGCCCCGGCGTCCGTCGAGCAGGACCGCCCCGGACTCGATCGGGGTGAGGGTGACGTCGCGGGCAAGGCTCAGCTTCATGTGCGTTCTCCCGTGTCCTGGGGGTGGGGCCGAAGGTGCGTCCTGAGCCAGCTCTCGCACGCCACGGTGGTCTCGATCGGCTGGATGTGGTGGGCCATCGGCCCGGGGTTGAGCACCGCGGCCCGGAACTTCGCCGGGTCGATGAGGCCGAGCCGGGCGAGCTGCGAGTCCTCGCAGAGTTCCAGGAGCCGGGCCCGGTTGCGGGCGATGCCCCGGAACGCCTCGGCACTGAACTCGCCCTTGTCGCGGCGGTCGAGGATGTCCCCGGGCACGAGGCCCCGTACGGCGTCGATCAGCAGCGGCTTGAACCGCCCGGTCGCCAGACGCTGGTCGATCCGGGTGGACATCGCCGCTTCCAGGACACGGTCGTCGAGGAAGGGGGCGTCCCAGACGAGGCCGCTGCCGGCGACGACGGTGTTGACCTGACGGACCGTCTTGCCCTCGAAGACGATCGAGGCGAGCGCCTGGTGCCGGGCCCGGTCCGCGTCGAGCGGCTCGGGGGTCTGCCGGGCGGCGTCGCCGAGCAGCTTCCGGACGGCCGTCACGGCGTCAGGCGTGGCCCAGGCCGGCATGCGGGGCGCGAACACCCAGCCGAAGTCGGGCTCGTCGAGCGGCGGAGGCGGATCGCTGATCCGGGCGGCGACCCTGGCGAGGCTCCGGGCGAACGTCGACCGGTCGGAGAGCTCCCGCACGGTCGCGTTCCAGGACCACCGGTTGGCGAGCCGGTAGCGGTTGACCAGCTTCAGGCCGTTGACGGGTTGGGCCCGGGCCAGCGACCAGGCGCACGCGGGCATCCGCCCGAACAGTTCGTCCCCTCCGAAGCCCGTCAGGTGCAGGGAGGCGCCCTCACCGGTGGCGCGTTTCGCCAGGTCCCGGATGTGCGCGAGCCCGGAGGCCCAGGTCGACGGCCCTTCCGGGGCGAGGTGCGCGAAGTCGGCGGTGTAGCCGACGTCCAGCAGGTTCTCGGCGCGCTCCGAGGAGAGCATGTGGTGCCGGGCGGACGGGAGCATGGCGGCGGCCTTGCGCGCCCAGAGGGTGTCCTCGTTGGCGCCGTCGATCGGCATGACGTGGTACGTGACCAGGTCGGCGCCGGCCGCGTCGGCGAGGAAGCAGAGGGAGGTCGAGTCCAGGCCGCCGGACAGGTCGGCGCTGATCGTCCGGTCCGGACGGACCCGGGTGGCGACCGCCTCGGTCAGCGCGGTGCGTACGGCCCGCGCGCCCTCCGCGAGCGACAGCGTGGCCTCGGGCAGGCTCCACCAGCGGATCTGCCGCGACCGGCCGTCCGCGTCCAGTTCGAGCCAGTGCCCGGTGCCGAGCGCGTCGATGCCCCGCCGGACCGGGCGCAGGGACAGCGGCCAGGGCGCGCCGCCGGGTGCCAGGAGGCGGGCGGCCAGCAGCGTCTCGTCGAGACTCGCGCCGGTGAGGCGCAGCAGCGGCTCCGTCTCGCCGGCCGCCACGGTCACCCCGTCCACCACGGCGGTGAAGACCTGTCGCACACCGGAGACCGAGCCCTGCACGCGGACCTTGCCGTCCATCGATCCCATCAGATGGACGAGGCCGGGCAGGCGGGACGCGACGGCGTCGATGTCGTGGAGGGAGCGCATCCGCCCGAGTGCGGCCGTGGTGGCCTGCTCGTCGAGCCGGGTGCGTCCCAGGAGTGCCAGGCGCCGTTGACCGGCCTGGAGCACCGTCATCTCGTCCTCGTGCCAGTCCCCCAGGATCCAGGGCCGCCCCGACGCGTGGTCGATCCGGTGGGTCGCCCGCAGCCGCGCGGCCACCCCGGCACCGGCCGCGCTGTCCGGAAGAACTACGAATTCCATGTCGCCTCGCTCCCCGGGTGGTGCCGGT
>NZ_BAAAKJ010000113.1:4811-12558 GCF_039527695.1 Kitasatospora putterlickiae | reverse complement strand
TGTGATCAGAAGAAGCAGACGACGGCGTAGCCGCAGCCGACGAAGTCCTGGCAGCTCCCGATGCCGAGGCACTTGGTGAGCTCGTCGAAGTCGCCGACCTCGAGCAGGGCCGGGGGCTCGTAAATCGCGGTCATGATTCCTCCCAGATGGTGGTACCGCCCGGGCCGACCAGTTCGGTCCGTGGCATGTCTGGGAATCTACGCAGGGTCATGTCCCACGGTCGTGGGTCAATTGCCTCACGGCCGTCCCGTCAACCGTCCCAACGCCGGTGACGCAGGAAGCCGAACGCCAGTGCCGCGACGGTCCAGGCCAGGAGGACGAGGAAGCCGGTCAGCGCGTCGTCCGAGCCGACCGTGAGCATCCGCATGCCGGCCCGGTCGGGGAGGTAGCGCACCATCTCCTTCGTCGCCCCGATGGTGGACAGGATCTGGGACCCGGCGAGCACCATCGGGAGCATGACGGCCAGCGGGACGACGGCGCCGCGGGCCGCCGAGGCCACGCCCGCCGCGAACAGGCTCATCAGTGTCAGGTAGACCACGGAGCCGGCGAGGGCGCGGGGCACGCCGCTCGCGTCGATGCCGGCGCTGTGGGGACCGAGGGCGGACTGCGTGAGCAGGTAGCCGAGGACGGTGACGGGGACCGCGACGGCCAGCGCGGCGGCGGCGGTGACGGCCGTCTTCGCCAGGTAGAGCCGCCCGCGCCGGGGCACGGCCATCAGCGAGACGCGCATCATGCCCGACGAGTACTCGGTCGAGACGAGGAGCACCGCGAACACGATCAGCGCCAGCTGGCCGTAGAGGACGCCGTCCAGGCCCGCCTGTTCGGGGGTGAAGTCGGAACGGAGCAGCGGGTTGTCGGACTCGATCGCGTTCCGCGCGGACCATCCGCCCAGGGCGCCGATGAGCAGGCTGACGGGAGCGAACAGCAGCAGCGCGCCGAACGTGCCGCGGACGCCCCGCAGTTTGGTGAACTCGGCCCGCATGGCCGCGGCCGTCTCAGACACGGGTGCCGCCTCCTTCGTTGCCGGTGAGCTTGAGGAAGGTGTCCTCCAGCGATCCCGTGTGGGTGCTCAGCTCTTCGAGCGGGACGTCGCCCGCCGCGGCCAGCCGGTTGATCTCGGCCGCCGTCATTCCGTCGATCTCCAGGCTGCCGTCGTGCGCGAGGCGCGGTGAGGCGCCCCTGCGCTGCAGTTCCTGGTGCAGGCGCAGGGGTTCGGGGGTCCGCACCCGCACGTAGGTCCGCGCGTGGCGCTCGATGAACTCCGACGTGCTGGTCTGGGCGAGCAGTCGGCCGCGGCCGATGACGATCAGGTGGTCCGCGACCATGGACATCTCGGTCATCAGGTGACTGGAGACGAGGACGGTCCGGCCCTCGGCGGCCATCGAGCGCAGCAGGTGGCGCAGCCACCGGATGCCCTCCGCGTCCAGGCCGTTGACCGGCTCGTCGAGCACCAGGACGGGCGGGTCGCCGAGCAGGGCCGCGGCCAGGCCGAGGCGTTGTCCCATGCCGAGGGAGAACGTGCCGATCCGCCGCCGGGCCACCGCGGTCAGGCCGACCATCTCCAGGACCTCGGCGGCCCGTCGCCGGTCGATCCGGTTGCTCTGCGCGATCCAGCGCAGGTGATCGGCGGCGGTCAGCCCGCGGTGCGAGACCGCCGTGTCCAGCAGGGCGCCGACCTGCCGGGCGGGGTACGTCAGTTCGTGGTACGGGCGGCCGCCGATGAGGGCGGATCCGGCGTCCGGGCGGGTGAGGCCGAGCATCATGCGCATCGTCGTGGACTTCCCCGCCCCGTTGGGGCCCAGGAAGCCGGTGACGGCTCCCGGCCGCACCGTGAAGGTGAGGCCGGCGACGACGGTGTTCTCCCCGTACCGCTTGGTGAGGTTCTGGGCTTCGATCACGGGACGAGTCTCGTCGGGCGGGCCGGCCGGCCGCATCGGTCCGGGGGCGGGACTCCGCGACGGCCGGCACGGGCCGGACCCATACCTGCGGATGAGTCCGGCGCCCGCGAGCCGGTCCGGGCTCAGTACGGCAGTGTCGCCACGATCCGGAAGCCGCCGCTCGGCCGCGGCCCGGCGCTGAAGGTGCCCCGGTGCGCGGCGACCCGTTCCCTCATCCCGACCAGGCCCATCCCCCCGCCGGGCACGGTGGGCCGGTGCCCGGGGCCGGGGCCGTCGTCGGTGATGTCGATCGTCAGCGTCCCCTGCGCGGCGGCGAGGCGGACCCGGCAGCGGGTGGGCGCGGCGTGCTTGACGACGTTGGTGAGGGACTCCTGGACGATCCGGAACACGGACAGCGCGACCCCGTCCGGGGGCTCCTCCTCGTACGCGGTCCGCAGGTCGACGCGGACGCCGGCCGCCTCGGCGGTACTCACCAGGGCCGGCAGGTCCGACAGCCCCTGGACCGGCCGCAGATCGCCGGCCCCGCCGTCCTGCTCGCGGCGCAGCACCTGCAGGGTGGCCCGCATGTCGCGCAGCGCCCGGCGGCTGACGTCCTCGATCACCGCCAGGGCCTCCCTGGCCTCCTCGGGGCGGGTGGTGACCACGTGGTTGGCGATGCTCGCCTTGATCGCGATCAGGCCCACGCTGTGGGTGACGACGTCGTGGATGTCGCGGGCGATGCGCAGGCGTTCCTCGGACTTCGCCTGCTCGGCCGCGTGCTCGATGGCGCGCCGCAGGCTCTCCCGCCGCTCCCTGACCGCGGTCCCCGTCGCCCAGGTGGCGCCGAGGATGAGCAGTCCGAACACGGTCTGTACGGCCCTGCTCCCGCCCTGGTACCCGTGTCCTCCCGACACCGTCATGAGGATCGCGCCGGCCGCGCACGGCCCGGCGACCAGGAGCGCGGAGAGCCCCGGTCGCCCGCTCCTGGTGGTGGCCACCTGGTACAGGGCGTAGGCGGCGGCGAGGAAGGGGGTCGGCCCGAGCCCGGCGGCCAGCGCCACGCAGGCGGCGGTGAACACGGCCGCGAACACCGGGACCGGCCACAGCGTCCGTACGACCAGCGGCAGCGCGGTGCCGAGGGACAGCAGCCACGCGGCGGTGGCGCTCGGCTCGGCGCCGTCGGCCGGACGCAGTACCGACACCTGCGGGAGGAGCACGAACCCGACCACGGCCAACACGTCCAGCGAGATCAGGCGCCGACGAGGAGCATCACCCATGCGCCGAACGTAGGGGACGGGTTCGAGGCACGTCCAGTTCGGCCACGGGCCGGGGCCCGGCACGTGGTGCCAGGTATGCGCCATTGCCCCCCGGCGACGACGCCATGGTTCCGCGGCACATGCCGACCGACACTGCCCCCCCTTTCCCGGGATAAACATCCATTCCTCGGGATACTGCCCCCACCGCCCCGTTCCGGCCACGGCCCGCCGCGCCCGCACGACCACCGGAGCCACGGGCGAGCGACGGCCGAGGGAGAGCGACGGGCCCGGAACCCCAAGGGACTTCGGGCTCACCCGCAGGTCCAGGGCCTGCCGGCACCCCCGCGCCACCCCCTTCGGCGGGAACATGTCCATGACCGGATAGCGACCCATCAAGTGGAATGATCTCTTTTCACTTAAGGGTCGAACTTGCGTTTTGATCGTTCGCCTACCCATACTCGCTTGAGCGCCGAGCCACCTTTCTCCTGCATATGAATGACAGCCAAAGAAGAGCTGAATACTTCGAGGCAGCCGCCCCGGGCCGGACCACCCCCACGTCACCGGCCCGCAGTGCGCCACAACGCGAGGAGGACCCTTCGAATTCAGGAGATGCCGAAAAGAATTCGACGCCATCCGGCACCCCCCAGCCGATGGAATTCCAGGAGACATGGTAAATGGAGATCAACCTGTTCATCATCAGCGACAACCCGGTTTCGCTGGCCGGGCTGGAGACAATTATCGAACAGGATGACAAATTTACACTCATCGGCCAGGCGGTGGGCGGCGTCGACGGCATGCGATGTCTCGACAGAGCCGGACTGCAACCACACGTGATCATCCTGGGCGAGCCGTCCTCGAAGAAGTCCATCTACGAGGACGCCCAGCAGATCACCTCCAGGTACCGCCGCCACAAGACCAGGCCGAAAATCATCGTGGTGTCGCAGAACGACGACGACGACGCGGTCTTCACCGCGCTGCGCGTCGGGGTCAGCGGGTACCTCGCGCACATGAGGTCGTCCGAGGAACTCCTCCACTCCATCAAGATCGTGGCGGAGGGAGGTGCCGTCTTCAGCGGGACCATCGCCTCCCGGCTCAGCCGGCACTTCTCCACCGTGCCGATCCTGCCGGAGATCAGCGGGTTGTCCGACCTGACCAGCAGGGAACTCGAAATCCTGGAACTGCTCGCCGGTGGACTGAGCAATCACCAGATCGCCCGCCGGATCTTCCTGGCGGAAAAGACCGTGCGCAACTACGTCTCGCGGATCTTCACGAAACTGGAGGTGCACGACCGGGCCTCCGCGGCAATGCTGGCCCGGGACGCCGGCCTCGGCCAGGAGACCCGGGGAGCCCGCATCATGAAGCACGAGTTCGCCTCAGGGGTGGCATGACATCTGCCCAGCGCGCCTGACGCGAATGAAGAAGCTCCGGTCGGAGCGGGTGGCCGTCGGCCACCCTCCCGGGCCGGGGCTTCGGCGTGCCCTGCCCGGAATCCGCGTTTCCCGCAATTCGGAACACAAGGAGTGAATGAGTCGTGTCCCCAACCCAGCTGCCCCTCTTCTGCCTCCCCTTCGCGGGCAGTGGAGCCGGGTTCTACCGCGCCTGGAGTGCCGTACCCCCCGGCCTCAAGGTCGTTCCCCTCCAGCTTCCCGGCCGCGAGGAGCTGTTCCTGGAGGATCCGTTCACCGACGCGTCGAAGGCCGCCTCCGTCCTCGCCCCGCAGATCCTGGAACTCGTGGGCGAGGAGGCACCGTTCGCGCTCTTCGGCCACAGCCTGGGTGCCGTCCTCGCGTACGAACTGGCCCGCGAACTGAGCGGACGCTCCGGACTGCGCCACCTCTTCGTGAGCGGGTCCCCCGGCCCCGGACACGGGCGCGCGCAGCGGGCGACCGGCCTGGACGACGAGGAGTTCCTGGCCCGCGTCGGCGAGTTCGCCGACTACCGGCACGCGGCTTTCGACGACCCCGATCTGCGGGAGCTGCTGCTGCCCCTGCTGCGCGCCGACGTGGCGATGCACGAGGACTACGTCCCCGTTCCCGGCCCCCCGCTGACCCTCCCGGTCACCTCGCTGCGCGGCGCCGACGACCGGCTCGTCTCCCGGGCGCAGGCCGAGGAGTGGCGGACCACGACCCGGGCGTCCTTCACCTACCGCGAACTGCCCGGCGGTCACATGTACCTCGTCGACTCCCCGGAGACGCTCCTGACCGCGGTCACGGGCGCGCTCCACGACGGCGTCACCACCCCGGCCGGCTCCGACCGGGGAGGACCGCAGTGCGGCTGAAGGGCAAGACGGCCGTGATCACGGGGGCGGCGCGCGGGCTCGGCCGCGCCTGCGCCGTCCGGTTCGCGGCGGAGGGCGCCGACCTGCTGCTGCTCGACATCGCCGGCGACCTCCCCGGCGTGGGGTACCCCATGGGGACGGCCGCCCAGCTCGAACACACGGCCGACCTCTGCGCACACCACGGCGTCGCGGTGCTCCCGGCCCAGTGCGACGTGCGCGACCTCCGAGCGGTCACGTCGGTCGTGGCGGAAGGCCTCGACCGGTTCGGACGGCTGGACGTCCTGGTCAACGGCGCGGGGATCGCCGCGCCCTCCGGCCGCAGGGTCCACGAGATCTCCGAGGACGAGTGGTCGCTGATGCTCGACGTCGACCTGTCAGGGGCCTGGCGCATGACCAAGGCCGTGGTCCCGGCGATGATCGAGCAGCGCTCGGGGAGCATCGTCAACATCTCCTCGACCGCCGGTCTCGTGGGCTACCGGCACTTCGCCGGCTACGTCGCCGCCAAGCACGGCATGATCGGCCTGACCAAGGCGGCGGCACTGGACTACGCGCCGCACCGCATCCGGGTGAACGCGCTCTGCCCCGGCTCCGTCCGGGACGACCCGCTGGTCGAGGGCCGGATGCTCTCCGAGATAGCGCGCTCGCTCGACGTCCGCGTCGACGAACACGAGGAGGTGTTCGTCCAGGCCCAGCCGATGAACACCCTCATCGAGCCCCCGGACATCGCCGGTGCGGCCCTCTGGCTGGCGGGAGACGACTCGCGCCAGGTGACCGGCAGCGTGCTCACGGTCGACGGCGGCTTCAGCGCCCGGTGACCGTGCCCGCCCAACCCCTTCGAAGAGGGAATCCGATGACCGTACGCACTCCCGCGTGCCACAGCCTGGTGGTACGCGCCCGTTACCCGGTCGACCGGGAACAGAGCCGGAAGTTACTCGAACAAGAGACCATGAAGCTGCCGGAGCCGGCGGAGCTGCGGCTGTGGAGCCTGCCGCTCGCGGCGGACTCCTCGTCGGCCGCCGGGCACGCGCGCGTCCGCCAGGAGGCCGAGCGGCCGCTGCACCCCTGCGGACCTCCGCTGCGCGCCGTGCTGGTGGAGTACGCCGACGGGGTCGCCGACGCGGTCCTGGTGGCGCGGTCCTCGGTGCCCTACGACGTCCTCGCGCGGCTGGCGGCGCTCATCGTGGACGGCGAGCCCCTCGACGACGACCCGCTGCCCGGCTTCGGCGCCCCCGGCGCACCGGGCGCGTGGGAGACGCCCGAGGACGACGCCACGTCACCGGCGCTTCCCTGGGGCCTGGGAACCGGTCACACGCCCGACCCCGCCGCCACCGGGACGGTGTCCCTCACGGACCGTCCGGCGTGGGCCGGGGAGGAGGTGCTGGTGGCCGCCGCGGCGCTGACGCTGGCGCGCTACCAGGGCGAGCGGGAGGCGCGCATCGCGGTGTTCGACCGCGCGTTCCGGGCGGGCGCTCCCGCGCCGCGGACCGTCCGGGTCGACGCGGACGGCACGGTCGCGGACCTCCTCGCGGCCGGTGCCGGCGTTCCGCCGTCCGGCGCGGCGACCGCGCGCGTGGGCGTGGTGCTCGGTGACGCCGCCTCCGGAACCTCCTACACCCCGTTCCCCGGTTCCGGGCTCGACCTCCTCCTCCACCTGGAACGGCGGCCCGACGGCAGCTGCGCCGCGCGCCTCCACCACGATCCGCGCACGGTGGCTCCGTCGACCGCGGAGTGGTTCGGACGAAGCGTCCTGCGGGTGGCCCGGCTGCTGGACACCCTGCCCGGGACGACCCCGACGGCGCGGCTGGGGCTGCTGGACCACGCCGCGGCCGAGGCCGTGACGCGGCTGGGCGGCTTCCGTTCCGCGCCCGGCTCCTCCGATTGGCCGGCGGCCGCCGGGACCGGGACGGAGCGGCGCACGCGGCCGGACACCATCGACGGGCGGATCACGGAGCTGGCCCGGCGGTGCCCGGACGCCGTCGCGGTGACCGACGACGAGACCACCCTGACGTACGGCCTGCTGGACGACCGGGCGGAGAGAGTGGCCGCCGGTCTGCGCTCCCTCGGCGTGGACGGCGCCCGCGTGGGGGTGTGCCTGGAGAAGGACACCACGTTCGTCGCCGTCCTGCTGGGCGTGCTGAAGGCGGGCTGCGCCTACGTCCCGATGGACACCCGGTACCCCGAGGAGCGGCTGCGCTACACCGCGACCGACGCCCGGGTACCGGTCGTCATCGGGGACCCGGCCCGCTTCCCCCGGATCGAGGGGGTGACCGTGATCTCCCCTCAGCAGCTCCTGGACGCCGGGGATCCCGGCAGCCCCGGCCTCCCCGCCGCGCGGG
>NZ_BAAAKJ010000113.1:0-4802 GCF_039527695.1 Kitasatospora putterlickiae | reverse complement strand
CGGCCCGGCGGGGAGACGGCCGCCTACGTCATCTACACCTCGGGATCCACCGGCCGCCCCAAGGGGGTCGTGGTCCCCCACCGCAACGTGCTGGCCCTGATCGGTGCCACGTCCGCGGACCTCGGTCTCGGACCGGACGACGTGTGGACGTTCTTCCACTCCGGCGCCTTCGACTTCTCCGTGTGGGAGATCTGGGGCTGCCTGCTCACCGGAGGCCGGCTGGTCGTCGTACCGCACTGGGCGGCCCGCGACCCGGACGAGTTCCGCACCTTGCTGGCCCGGCGGCGGGTGACCGTCCTCAGTCAGACCCCGTCCGCGTTCTCCCAGCTCATCGAGGCCGACGCCCAGGCGGCACCGGCCCCGCCACTCGCCCTGCGGCTGGTCGTCTTCGGCGGCGAACCGCTGAACACGGCGATGCTGGAGCGGTGGTTCGCCCGCCACTCCCCCGCCCAGTGCCGGCTGGTCAACATGTACGGCATCACGGAGACGACCGTCCACGTCACCGCGCAGGAGGTGACCCCGCACCAGGTCGTGGAGCGGTCCCGGTCCGTGGGCCGGGCGCTGCCCGGCTGGTGGGTGTCGGTCCGGGACGAGCACGGCCACGTCCTGCCGCCGGGGCCCGCCGGTGAGATCTACGTGGGTGGCGCCGGGGTGGCCGACGGCTATCTCGGCCGTCCCGAGCTGACGGCGGCCCGCTTCCTCGACGATCCCGTGACCGGGGAGCGCGTGTACCGCAGCGGCGACCGGGGCCGGCTGCGGCCGGACGGCCGGCTCGACCATCTCGGCCGGCTGGACGACCAGGTGAAGGTGCGGGGCCACCGGATCGAGCTGGACGAGATCAGATCGGTCCTGGTCTCGGACCCCGGGGTCGCCGACGCGGCGGTCGTCTTCCGGGAGGGCGAGGCGGGGGACCCGGCCGGCGCCCGCATCGACGCCTACCTGGTGCTCCGGGACGGCGGCTCGGTCCAGCACGCGTGGCGGACGGCCCGCCGCATGCTGCCGGACCACATGCTCCCGGCCGGCCTCACCGAGGTGCCCGGCATCCCGCTGACCCTCAACGGCAAGCCGGACCCCTCCCGGCTCCCGCCCCCCGGCCCCGTCCCCGTCCCCGTGACGGACCGGGACGGCCCGGCGGCGGATCCGGAGGCAGGGCCGGGGACTGATCCGGGGGCGAAGGACGATCCCGGTACCGAGATCCTCTCGGTGTGGTCCGGCCTGCTGGGTGTCGACGTGGGACCCGACAGCAACTTCTTCGAACTCGGCGGCAATTCCCTCCTGGTGGTCCGGCTCCTCTCCGACCTGCGGAAACGGGGGCTGCCCGGCGTCACTCCCCGCGAGTTCTACGGGAACTCCACGGCGCGGGCCTTCGTGGAACTGGTCCTCGGCCGCATCGAGCCGACCCCGTAGCCGTCCTCACACCAAGGGCGCGAAGAAGTACGTGACGCGGTGGGCGAAGAGGCCGTTGCCGTCCGTCCTGAAAAAGTCGGCGAACCTCAGGCTCACCGCGTCACCCCCCTTCAGCGTCCCGGCGAAACTGCCGCGCACCACGGCGTCCTGCCCGGACGTCAGCAGCTGGTCGACCACGTGCCGGCCGTCGGCGATGACCCGCTCCCCGCGGTAGAAGGCGGTCAGTTCGCCCCGGCCCACCAGGGGCCGGTAGCCCGGCCGTTCGTAGGTCGCGTCGGTGGTGAAGAGCTCCACCAGTTCGTCGAAGCGGTTGGCGTCGACCAGCGCGTAGTAGCGGTGGACGGCGTCCTGGATCGATGAGGCTCCGGTCATGACCGCATGCTCCTCACCAGGCTCCGCGGCCGCATGTCGGTCCACTGCCGGTCGATGTACTCCAGGCAGGTGTCGCGGGTGTCCTCGGCGTGGGCGACCGCCCAGCCGTCGGGCACCTCGACGGAGGCCGGCCACAGGGAGTACTGCCCCTCGTCGTTGACGAGCACGAGGTAGGGGGCGTCCGGGTCGTCGAACGGATTCGTCATCTGAGGTCCTCATCTCTGTGTGTACGGATCCACGGACCGTGGATCCGGTTTTCGGTCCCTGCTCCGGATCCACGGTTCGGGTCGCGGCTCAGGAGAGCCGGCGCATCCGCTCGGCCAGGATCGGCCCGATCACCCGCAGCGCCTCCGGACCCGCCATGGCGGCGTGCCCGCAGTCAACCGTTCGGTGGTCGAGCGGGCCGTCGATGTACGGCGCCCACATCTCCGGGGTGACCAGACCGGACGGGTCCTTGCGGGTGGCCGCGAACACGATGGCCTCCGTGGCCACGGGCGTGTGCCGGTAGCCGGGGGTGATCCGCAGGTCGTTGGCCATGACCCGGAGGACGTCGGCGATCCGGTCCTCGGTGAAGTCGGCCACGGCCGCGTGGTGACGCCGGGCCAGTTCCGTGAACTGTTCGTACGTGACCGGTCCCTCGTCGTCCTCGGGCACCCCGAACGCCGCCAGCAGCGTCCGGTACACCATCGCCGTGTCGAGGGTCGCCTCCTCGGCGAGCTCCTCGGGCGTCCTCGGCCGCGCGGGCTGCGCGTCGAGGATGACCAGGAACGGGACGTCGAACCCACGGTCCCGCAGCCGGGCCGCCATGGCGTGGGCGACCACCGCGCCGAACGACCAGCCCAGCAGCGGGAAGGGGCCCTCGGGACGCAGCCGCAGGAGCTCGGCGATGTAGTCGTCGGCGATCTCCTCGACGCTGCCCGGGAGGTCGTCCGGCTCGGACAGACCACGGGCCTGGATCCCGTAGAGGGGCACCTCCGCGGGCAGGTGGCTCA
This sequence comes from Kitasatospora putterlickiae, assembly GCF_039527695.1. NCBI lineage: Bacteria > Bacillati > Actinomycetota > Actinomycetes > Kitasatosporales > Streptomycetaceae > Kitasatospora > Kitasatospora putterlickiae. The sequence goes on along the minus strand of NZ_BAAAKJ010000113.1, from coordinate 2,031 downwards.
GCAGGCCGGCGTACGACCAGCTCAGACCGCCGCCCGGGTGGACGCAGAACAGCGGCACGCCCTCGGCACGGGGCCGCAGGGGCAGGACGACACCGAAGGCGTCGGCCGTGCCGTCCTGGTCCGACTCCAGGCGGCGGGCGAGCCCGGCCACGCTGGACGTCTCGAACAGCGCGCGCAGTGGCAGCTCCACACCCAGGACGTCCCGGATGCGACCGATCAGCCGGGTGGCGAGCAGGGAGTGGCCGCCCAGGTCGAAGAACCCGTCGTCCACTCCGACCCGCTCCACCCCGAGGACGTCGGCGAACAGGCCCGCCAGCACCGCCTCCCGGGGGGTGGCGGGCCCATGCCCCTCGGCGGCGCCCCGGTCCGGGGCCGGCAGGGCGCGGCGGTCGAGCTTGCCGTTCGGGGTCAGCGGCAGTGCGGGCAGGGTGAGCACGGCCGACGGCACCATGTACTCGGGCAGCCGCAGGCGCAGGGCGTCACGGAGGTCGCGGCGTTCGGCGAGGTGCGACGCGTCGGCCCGGTCGTCGGGGACCACGTAGGCGACCAGCCGCTGATCGCCCGGCCGGTCCTCCCGGACCACCACCACGGCGTGCGCCACGCCGGGCTGCGCCCGGAGCAGGACCTCGATCTCGCCCGGTTCGATCCGGAAGCCCCGGATCTTGACCTGGTGGTCGGCCCGGCCGGCGAACTCCAGCAGGCCGTCGCGGTTCCAGCGGGCGAGGTCGCCCGTGCGGTACATGCGGCTACCGGCCGGACCGTACGGGTCCGCCACGAAGCGCTGTGCGCTCAGCCCCGGCTGCCCCAGGTACCCGCGCGCCACGCCGGCGCCGGCGATGTACAGCTCGCCCACCACGCCGGGCGGCACCAGGCCGAGGCGCTCGTCGAGGACGTGCACCCGCGTGTTGGCGATCGGCGTACCGATGGGCGTGCTCTCCCGCGGCGCCGCCGGGTCGATGCCGGCCGACGTGGACCAGATGGTGGTCTCGGTCGGTCCGTACAGGTTGACGACCTCGGCGGCGCGTGCGGCGAGGGTCCGCGCGAGGTCGGGCGCGAGCGCCTCGCCGCCCACCAGCACCCGGAGCCCGTCGAGGCACTGGGGCTGCTCGTCGGCGAGGGCCCGCCACAGCGTGGGGGTCGCCTGCATCACGGTGGCTCCGGTGGACCTGAGCAGACCGGCGAGCGCGGCGGGCGTGCGGGCCGTGTCGCGGTCGGCGAGCACGAGCGTGGCGCCCCTGGTCAGCGGCAGGCAGATCTCCAGGACGGAGATGTCGAACCCGACGGTCGTCACACCCAGCCAGCGGTCCTCGCCGGTCAGCGGGAAGCGCGAGGCCATGTCGGCGAGGAAGTTCGACAGCGCCGCGTGCTCCACGACCACGCCCTTGGGCGCGCCCGTGGATCCGGAGGTGTAGAGCACGTAGGCCGGACCGGCGGGACGGGCGACCGGGTCCGGGTCGGTGTCCGGGCACAGCGACAGGGCCGCCGCGGTGCCGGGGGCGTCGGTGACGACCGTCGCCGAGGACGGACGCTCCGCGAGAACGCCCGCTCCGACGCCCGTGGCGACGGCGTCGCTGGTGAGCAGGAGGGCGGGAGCGGCCTCGGTGAGGATGTGCGTCACCCGGGCACTCGGGAAGTCGGGGTCGACCGGCAGGTAGGCCGCACCCGTCTTGAGTACGCCGAGGAGAGCGGCGATCAGGTCGGCCGACCGCTCGTACATCAGCGCCACCGTGTCGCCCGGCCGGACGCCCTGGGCGATGAGCCAGTGGGCGACGCGGTTGGCCCGCGCGTTGAGCCGCGCGTAGCTCAGCCGTTCGGTCCCGGCGACCAGGGCCGTGGCCTCGGGCGTCCGCGCCGCCTGCGCGGCGAACAGCTCCGGCACGGTCGTCGCCGGCACGTCACGGCCGGTGTCGTTCCACTCCGCCAGAAGCTTCCGGCGCTCCTCGGGGGTGAGGATGTCGGCCCGGCCGACGGGCAGTTCAGGACGCGCGCTCACCTGCTCCAGGAGCCGCACCCACCGGCCCAGGAACGTCT
>NZ_BAAAKJ010000112.1:22135-36919 GCF_039527695.1 Kitasatospora putterlickiae | reverse complement strand
GGTGGCGGCCGCCGCCAGCGACCGGCTGGTCCGGATGTCCGGCGGCCGCTACACCCTCGTGCACAGCGACGACCGGGGCACGGGCAACAAGCGCTCGGGCCTGGCGCTGCGCGTCGTGGACGCCTGGACCGGCACCGAGCGCGACACCGCGACGCTCTCCGGCGGCGAGAGCTTCTTCGCCTCGCTGGCCCTGGCGCTCGGCCTGGCCGACGTGGTCACCGACGAGGCCGGGGGCATGCCGCTGGACACCCTGTTCATCGACGAGGGGTTCGGCAGCCTCGACGAGCACACCCTGGAGGAGGTGATGGACGTCCTCGACGGTCTGCGCGAGCGGGACCGCGCGGTCGGCATCGTCAGCCATGTCGCCGATCTGCGCAGCCGGATCCCGGCCCAGCTGCTCGTCCGCAAGGGCCGGCACGGCTCCACCCTCGCACTGGCGGGACGGGAGGACGCCTGACGCCGGCCCCGAGCCGGGCCGCGTCGGGGCACCGCCCCGGGACCTCCCGTCAGCCGGAGCAGGCGATCCGCTGGGCCTGCTGCCAGGTGCAGACGGGGCAGAGGGTGCTGCCCGGGTGGTCGGCGGGCAGCTCGGTCGGCTCCCCGCACAGCACGCAGTCCGCGCGCGGGCCGGTGAGGTCGGGGTCGGGCAGCAGACCCGCCACGGCGTCGCCGTCGCCCGGGGCGAGAACGCAGACCTGGTCGGCCGCCTCGGCGCCGTCGGTGTCCGGGGCGCCGGTGAGGACGCTGTCGTTCACGGCTGTTTCGCTCATGACGCCTTCTCTACTCCTCGGCCGGGGCCCCGCGCAAGGCGTTCCCGGGCGGGCGCTACGGTGGCCGCATGCCCGATTCGCCCAGCGCCGACGCGCCGCGCCTCGACACGCGGCGCGCCGAACCGCCACGCACTGAGCCGCGGCGCGCCGCCCGGCCGTCGTCCGCCCTGGAGCGGCGGCTGGAGGCGGCCCGGGCCGCCGCGCCCAGCTACCACGAGGTGGGCGCCACCGGGGGCGCCCGGCTGCCGGAGGGCTACGCGCACCTGCGGCGGCGGGTCCACCTGGGGCACGGCCCGGAGGTGCTGGCGCGCGCCGGAAGGTTCGTCCTCGGCTGGGGCTGCCAGCTGGGCACCGGTTTCGCCGTGTACCCGTACGCGCCCGTCGAGCCGGGGGCGACGGTGCTGCTGCGGCTCGCCCTGCCCGGCGCCCGGTGGCCCCGGCTGGTGATCCCGTGCCGGGTGGTGTGGACGGCGGACGAGCCGGACCGGATCGGCTTCGCCTACGGGACGCTGCCGGGGCATCCGGAACGCGGTGAGGAGGCGTTCGTGGTGTCCATGGACGCGGCGGGCGAGGTGTGGTTCGAGGTGAGCGCCTTCGCCCGGCTCGCCTCCTGGTACGCGCGGCTCGGCCGCCCGGTCGCCGTGCTCTGCCAGTACCTGGCGATCGAGCGGTACCTCACCGCCGCCGTCGAAGCGGTCGCCCTCGAAGCGGTCGACGCCGAGACGGTCGCCGTCGAAGCAGCCGACTCCGAAGCGGCCGACGCCGAAGCGACCGTCCTCGAAGCGGCCGAAGCCGACGTCGCCGGGGCCCCCGGGGGCGGGCCGGCGCCGGGCTAAGACCCGGTCCCGCGCCGTCCGACCGCCCGGGGGCGTGCGCCGGTCAGCCCAGGAAGGAGAGCCGGACGGTGCGCCGCGGGTTGTCGCCGTTGGTGTCGACGAGGACCACCGACTGCCAGACGCCCAGCGCGAGCCGCCCGTCGATCACCGGCAGGGTGGCGTGCGGGGCGACCAGTCCCGGGACGACGTGGTCGCGGCCGTGGCCCGGGGTGCCGTGCCGGTGCTGCCACCGGTCGTCGGCGGGCAGCAGCTCGCGCAGGGCGGCGAGCAGGTCGGCATCGCTGCCGGAGCCGGTCTCCAGGACGGCGATCCCGGCTGTCGCGTGCGGGACGAAGACGTTGAGCAGGCCGTCCCGGCCGACGGCGTGCAGGTCGAGGAACCGGGCGCAGCGGTCGGTGATGTCGAGCGCGACCTCGCGGCTGCCGGTGGTGATCTCGAAGGTCTCGGTCCGGAAGGACGTGGAGTGGGGGGTGGTGTGGGTGTGGTCCGCCATGGCGCCATCCTCGCCCACGTCCGGGGGCGGTCCGACCAGCCTCGCCGACTCCCCGTGCCGGTGGGGCAAGTCGGCTTACCATGAGAGGTTCAGACCAATTCAAGCGGGGGGAGGCGTCTCCGAGCCGGGCCGGGGACAGGCTCGGAGGCGGCCGGTTCCGGGCACGCCGAAGACCCGGCGGTCGCGATGATCCGCCGGGTCGGTGCGGGTGGGTGCGGAGGGCGTCGTGCGCCCCGAGGCCGGTCGGCCTCTCAGCCGCGGCCGCGCCCGCCGAAGAGTCCGCGCCGCAGTCGGCGCAGCGGCGCCAGCAGCCTGACCCGCGCGTGGCGGCGCGGCGGCGCGGTCGGGGCACCGACACCGCGCGGCGTCAGCTCCCTTATCAACCCGAGCGCCTCGGCGGTGTCCACCGCCGGGAGTGCGGGCGCGCCGAGCACGGCCAGGTGTCGGTCGATCCGGCGGCCGGTCGTGTCGACGCCGCACTGGATCGCCGGCACACGGGGCCGAGTCCGCACTTGCATGTGTTCCATCTGATTTCCCACCCCTACGAGGCGCCAGGGCCGTGAGGCGAAGACTATCCGCGACAGACGGTCTTCGCGCAACCGTCCTGGTGTTCTGCCACCGTACCGTGCGGCGTCAACTGACACCGCACCAGGGGCTTCCCGGCCGGTCACGACTAGGCATCAATGATGGTGCACGACCGGGCATTCGTCAGCGGGTTCACCGGGTCGCGAACCCGGCGCCCGCCGCGAAGACGCGCGCCGGGCGCGCGCGGTCACCACTCCCCCACCACTCCCTCACCTCCCGCGTCCGCCGGGAACCCTCCTCCAGTACTGGATCGGCAGGTCGGCGGGTCGACAGATCGATACGACTATCCCTTTAAGAAGTGAACACATGCGAGGGATTGACGGGAGCCCCGCCTCCAAGCAGTATCTGTAGCGATCACGCGGGCGCGAGCCGCGCCCACCACCGTGTTCGACTGATGAAGATTCCGGCTCCCCCGTGCCTACTGCCAGGCCGCCTCGACGCTGCGGCGGCCAGGCTCGGGCGGTGCTCGGACCGGCGGTCGGCCGTGAGGGTCGGCCAGGCCGCCACCAGGCTGCCGGTGCCACCCCGCACGGGGTCCGGCACCGGCGGCTCCAGCGCCGCGGACCCGCCATGGACGCGCTGCGGACCTGCGGATTCCGCGCTTGCGCCGCCTCGGTAGACTCGGCCAGCGTGCCAGTCCTCCTCAGCATCGTGCTCCCGGTCCACGGGGTGGAGCGCTTCCTGCCGCGCTGCCTCGACTCCCTCCTGGCGGACACGCCCTCCACCGAGTCCCGCTTCGAGGTGATCGCGGTCGACGACCGCTCCCCCGACCGCTGCGGCGCGATCCTGGACGAGTACGCGGCCCGCGACCCGCGTCTGCGCGTCCTCCACCTCGCCGAGAACCAGGGCCTCGGCGGCGCCCGCACCGCCGCCCTCCCCGAGGCCCGCGGCGACTACGTCTGGTTCGTCGACAGCGACGACTGGGTGCCCGAGGGCACGGTGGCCGCCCTCCTCGACGAGCTCACCACGGAGACGGCACGCGAGGACGCCCCCGCGGACGTGCTGCTGACCGACTTCACCCACGTCTACCCCGACGGCGCCACCGAGCCCAACCCCTGGCGGCACGTGCTGACCGGCTCCCCGCTCGTCGCCGGCTGCACGCTGGCCGAGCACCCCGCGCTGTTCAAGACCGTGATGTCGGTCTGGAACAAGGTGTTCCGCCGGGAGTTCCTGCTCGGCCTCGGCGTCTCCTTCGGCCGCGGCTACTACGAGGACATCTCGGTCACCTACCCCGCGCTGCTCGCCGCCGAGCGGCTGCGCTACCTCGACCGCCCCTGCTACTTCTACCGGCGCGGCCGGGCCGGGGCGATCACCAGCACCGCCTCGGCCAAGCACGCCGACGCCTTCGCCCAGTACGACGCGATCTTCGCCTTCCTGGACCGGCCCGACCGCCCCGGCCGGCCCGTCCCGGCGGAGCTGCGCACCCTGGTCTTCGAGCGGACCGTGCAGCAGGCGCTGACCGTCTACGACACCCCGGGGCTGGTCCCGGTCGGCCTGCGGCCGGAGTTCTTCCGCCGGATCTCCGGGCACTTCGCCCGGCACCGCCCGGCGGGCTACCGCTTCCCCGGGGGCGTGCGCGGGGTGCGGTACCGGCTCGCGGCGCGCGGCGCCCGGCGCGCGTACGCGGAGCTGCGCCGGACCGGGCGGCTGCCGCGCGAACTCAAGCGCGGAGCCCGGGCGGTGGCGCCGGCCCTGAAGAAGGGGGTGCGCGGCAGCGCCCGGTTCACCGCGTACAACGCCTTCCGCCGGATGCCGCTCAACCCCGGGCTGGCGGTCTACGCCGCGTACTGGCACCGGGGTTACGCCTGCAGCCCGGCGGCGATCTACGAGAAGGCGAAGGAACTGGCGCCCGCGGTCCGCGGCGTCTGGGTGGTGGAGAACCGGACGCAGGCGGCGACGCTGCCCGACGGCGTGCCGTACGTCATCGTCAACACCCCGGCCTACCTGAAGGCGATGGCCACCGCCAAGTACTTCGTGAACAACGTCAACTTCCCGCGCACGATGGTGAAGCGGCCCGGCACGGTGCACGTCCAGACGCAGCACGGCACGCCGCTGAAGGCGATGGGCATGGACCTCAGGGACCACCCGGTGGCTGCCGACGGGATGGACTTCGACCGGCTCCAGGAGGCCATCGACCGCTGGGACTTCCTGGTCTCCTCCAACCCGCACACCAGCGAGCACTTCGCCCGCGCCTTCCCCGGCCACTACGAGATGCTGGACACCGGCTACCCGCGCAACGACCGGCTGGCCGACGCGACGCCGGCCGAGACGGCGGCGATGCGCGAGCGGTTCGGCCTGGAGCCCGGCCGCACCGCCGTGCTGTACGCGCCCACCCACCGGGAGGCGCGCGGCGGTTACGTGCCGCTGCTGGACGTGCGGGAACTGGCGCGCGCGCTGGGTCCCGAGTTCACGCTGCTGGTGCGCACCCACTACTTCCACACCGGCGGCGCGGGCGACCTGACGGTCGACGAGGGCGCGGCGGAGATCCTGGACGTGTCGGCGCACCCGACCGTGGAGGACCTCTACCTGGCGGCGGACGTGCTGGTCACGGACTACTCGTCGATGATGTTCGACTACGCGGTGCTGGACCGGCCGATCGTGATCTTCGCGCCGGACTGGGAGGAGTACAAGCGGGATCGCGGCGTCTACTTCGACCTGTTCGAGCAGCCGCCGGGCGCGGTGACGACGGATCCGCAGGGGCTGGCGGCGGCGCTGCTGGCCGGGGATCCGGAGCCGGCGGCGCGGGCGGAGTTCCGCAAGCGGTTCAACCCGTGGGACGACGGCGGGGCGGCGGAGCGGGTGGTCCACCGGGTGTTCCCGACCACCGGCTGAGGCGCGGCGGCCCCGGGTTCCACCGGGTGGACGCGGCGACGGGGCCCCGGGAGCGCACCCCGGGGCCCCGTCCGGACCGTCTCAGCCCTGGCGCGCGGCCAGGAACTCGTCGAAGGTCAGCTCGCCGTCGTGGTTGGTGTCCATCGTCTTGATGACGGCCTCGGCCACGGCGATCGAGGTGGTCAGGTCGCCGAGCTCACGCGCGACCAGCGCGTACTCGGTGGCGGTGATGCGGCCGTCGCCGTTCACGTCGTACTTGTCGAACGCCGCGCGGATGCTGTCGACGTCTGCCATGGGGGCCCTCCCTGGGATTACCGGATGCTGATGTGTATTTCCGACGGCCGTACCCTACCGGCCGTGGTGAGCGCCACGGTCGGCGGGAGTGGACGGCCGCCGGGGTGGGTGTCGTAGTCTGCGGGTCTGATCCCGGCCCGGCCGGGCCCACCGAACGCCGCTCGTCGTAACCCCAGGCCCGGGCACCTCTCGGGCGTGCTCGTCCAGGGAGGGACCATGCTCGATCTCGCCACCAGGCTGGTGCTGAAACCGCTCGCCCGGGGGATCTGGCGTCCCAGCATCGAGGGCGTCGAGCACGTTCCGCGCAAGGGCGGCGTCATCCTGGCCAGCAATCACCTGTCGTTCATCGACAGCGTGGTGATCCCGCTCACCGCGCCGCGCCGGGTGCACTTCCTGGCCAAGGCCGAGTACTTCACCGGCACCGGGCTCAAGGGCGCGCTGTCCCGCGGCTTCTTCCAGGGGATCGGCGCGGTGCCGGTCGAGCGCGGCACCTACCGCTCCGCGCAGGCCTCGCTGGAGCGGGCGCTGGAGATCCTGGAGGACGGCAAGGCCTTCGGCATCTACCCGGAGGGGACCCGCTCGCTGGACGGCCGGCTCTACCGCGGCAAGACCGGCGTCGCCTGGCTCGCCCTGACCGCCGGCGTCCCGGTGGTACCGGTGGCGCTGGAGGGGCCGGAGGAGATCCTGCCGGTCGGCAAGCGGGTGCCGCGCCTGAAGAAGGTGACGGTCCGCTTCGGCGAGCCGCTGCACTTCGACGAGCTGCACGGGCAGGCCCGCTCGCTCAAGGCCCGCCGCCAGGTCACCGACGAGGTGATGGCGGCGATCCAGCGGCTCTCCGGCCAGGAGGTCGCGCGGACCTACAACGAGGTCCCGAAGGCCGCCTGAGCCCCGGGCCGCACGGGCTGGGCGGGTTCCGAGGGTTCCGAGGGTTCCGCGGGTTCAATGGATTCCGCGGGTTCAATGGATTCGGCGGATTCAGTGGATTCGGCGGATTCAGTGGATTCGGCGGGACCCGCCGGCCTCAGGGCGCGACGGCCGCGACCGGGGACTCCCGGCGCAGCAGCGCGGCGTAGCGGCCGCCCGCCGCCAGCAGCTCTTCGTGGGTCCCGAGTTCGGCCACCTCGCCGCGGTCCAGGACGGCGATCTGGTCGGCCGCCCGCACGGTGGAGAGCCGGTGCGCGATGGTGATGGTGGTGCGGCCCGCCGCGAGGGTGTCGATGGCCTCCTGCACGGCGCGTTCGGTGCTGTTGTCCAGCGCGCTGGTGGCCTCGTCGAGGATCAGCACCGGCGGGTTGCGCAGGATGGTGCGGGCGAGCGCGAGGCGCTGCTTCTCCCCTCCCGAGAAGCGGTAGCCGCGCTCGCCGACCAGGGTGTCGTAGCCGTCCGGCAGGGCGGCGACGGTGTCGTGGATCCGCGCGGCCCGGGCGGCGGCGACGAGTTCGGCGTCGGTGGCGTCCGGTTTGGCGAAGCGCAGGTTGTCGGCGACCGAGGCGTGGAAGAGGTAGGTCTCCTGGGAGACCACGCCCACCGCGCGGGCGAGCGTGTCGAAGGACAGCTCGCGCACGTCGACCCCGTCGAGGGTGACCCGGCCGCCGGTGACGTCGTAGAGCCGGGGCACCAGGTAGCTGAGCGTGGTCTTCCCGGAGCCGGTCTCGCCGACCACCGCGAGCGAGCCGCCGGCCGGGATCCGCAGGTCCACCCCGGCCAGGGTGGGCCGCTCCTGCCCCGGGTCGTAGCGGAAGTCGACGCCCTCGAAGCGGACCTCGCCGCGCACGGCGGCCAGGGTGACGGGGCGTTCGGGCTCGTCGATCTCCACGGTCAGGTCGAGGTACTCGAAGATGCGCTGGAAGAGCGCGAGCGAGGTCTGCACCTGGACGCCGGTGGCGAGCAGGCTGACGGTCGGGCGGAACAGGCCCTGCTGGAGCGAGACGAAGGCGACCAGGGTGCCGACCGAGACGATCGGGGCGCCACCGGCCGCGGTCATGCCGGCCGTCCAGTAGATCACCGCGGGCATCGCGGCCATCACGATCTGGATGGTGTTCATCCGCCAGCGCCCGGCCATCGAGGCGCGCACCTCCAGCTCGGCCAGCCGGTCGGACTGGCCGGTGAACTCGCGGGAGAGCGAGTCGGTGCGGCCCATGGTGCGGCCGAGCAGGATGCCGCTGACCGAGAGCGACTCCTGAACCGCCGAGCTCATCGCGGCGAGCTGCTTCTGCCGTTCACCGGTGATCTTCTTGCGCTCGTTGCCGACCCGCCGGCTGATCCAGACGAACAGCGGCAGGAGCAGCAGCGAGACCACGGTCAGCCGCCAGTCCAGGGCCACCATGGCGGCCACCGAGGCGATCACGGCGGTGAAGTTGGAGACCAGGGAGGTCGCGGTGGAGGTCACCGTGGACTGCATGCCGCCGATGTCGTTGGCGATCCGGGACTGCACCTCGCCGGTGCGGGTGCGGGTGAAGAACGCCAGCGACATCCGCTGGAGGTGGCCGTAGACGGCGGTGCGCAGGTCGTGCATCACGCGCTGGCCGACGGTGGTGGATATCAGCGTCTGCAGCACGCTGAAGACGCTGTTCACCACGGCGGCGCCGACCATGCCCAGCACCAGGGCGGTCAGCAGGCCGGTGCGGCCCTGCGGGATGGCGGTGTCCAGGACGGCGCGCAGCAGGAACGGCGTGGTCACCGAGACCACGGCGGAGGCGGCGACCAGCAGGCCGACGACGGCGAGGCGGCCGGAGTAGGGGCGGAAGAGCGCGAGGATGCGGCGCCACTCGGTGGGCGGGCGCGGGTCGTCCTCGGCGCGGTCGGGCGGGGTCCACTGGATGCCTTCGGGGCGCACGGGCGGGCAGCCTCCCTCGGACGGCCGGGCGGGCGCGGCGCCCGGGGGCGCGCGCCGGCGGCGGGTGGGCGGTCGGGCGCCGCCAGCATAACGAGAGAGGCTCATAGTTAGCAAAGCTAATAGTGAGATGCCCTCCGCGATGACCCCCGCGACGCCCTCCGGGGCGCTCCTCGCGATCCCGGCCCGACCGCCCGGCCACCCCCTCCCCGTCAGTTGGTGCGGTAGGAGCGGGCCGCCCTGGAGGACACACCGCCGAGTCCCCCGGACGGCAGCACCCGCGCGATCGCCACCGCCAGCTTGTAGCGCTTGCTCGGCACCGAGACCGAACGCCCCCGCGCCAGGTCCCGCATCGCCTCGTCCACCACCCGCTCCGCGGACAGCCAGCCCCAGCCGGGGATGTTGTCGGTGCCCATGCCGGCCCGCTGGTGGAACTCGGTGCGGGTGAATCCCGGGCAGAGCGCCATCAGCCGCACCCCGGTGCCCCCGAGGTCGCGCATCACGCCCTGGGTGAAGCTCACCACCCACGCCTTGCTCGCCCCGTAGGTGCCGCGCGGCAGGAACGCCGCCACCGAGGCCACGTTGACGACCGCGCCGCGCCCGCGCTCGCGCATCCCCGGCAGGGCGGCCGTGGTCAGCCGCAGCACCGCCTCGATGTGCACCTTCAGCATGTCCAGCTCGTCCTGCAGCGGCACGGCGGAGAACGCGCCCCGGTTGCCGAAGCCCGCGTTGTTCACCAGCAGGTCCACCGGGCGGTCCCCGTCCGACAGCCGGGCCTCGACGTCCGCGATGCCCCGGTCGGTGGCGAGGTCGGCGCCGAGCACCTCCACCTCCACGCCGAACCTCCCCCGCAGGTCCGCGGCGGAACGTTCCAGCCGCTCGGTGTCCCGGGCCACCAGGACGAGCTGGTAGCCGCTCCGCGCGAGCCGGCCGGCGAACGCGGCTCCGATGCCGGCGGTCGCGCCGGTGATCAAGGCAGTGGTCATGCAGCGACCGTACCTACTGCCGGGTATCCGCGACACCCCGGGCGATCCCGCTGCGCCCCCGCGCGGTGCCTCATCGTGACGACGGTGACGGAGCGTGCAGGGGTGGCGCCGGTGGGTTCGTGCTCGTATCGTCGATCGAGGGGGCATCGCCGGACCAGGCGGTGGAACTTCGATGAGGAGGCACTCAGATGCTTGCTCAGACCACCCGTACGACGCGGGCCCCGCTCGCCACGCAGGCCGAGATCGACGCGCTCGGTACGTTGATCACGGAGGACGAGGCGGCCGTCAGCGACGCGCCCACGTACCAGCCCGAAGCCGCAGGCCTGCTCCTGCTTCTCGGACTCATCCTGCTGTCGCCGCAGAAGGCGCCCAAGGAGAAGACCCGGTAGACCCGTAGGACCCGGCCGACCTGGCCGACCCGGCCGAGCCCTCGGCCGGGTCAACGGCCCGACCGGGCCCCGACCGGCCGAACAGACCGGACAGGCCGGACCCGAAGGTCCTGAGCACCCTCCAGACAGGAGAATCCCACTCCATGCCGTTCGCCGACACCACGCTCCGCGACGAGTACGCGGCGGCCGTCGAGCGAGTGGCGGGCCGGGTCCTCGACGCCCTCCGGGGTGCCGGGGACCCGGCCGCGCCCACCCGCCCGTCCGCCCCGGGCGCGACCCGGCTCACCGCCCGTCCGACGCCGTCGACTCCCCCGACGTCCCCGACGTCCCCGACGTCCCCGACACCGTCCACGCCGTCGGTGCCGTCGGTGCCGTCGGTGCCCGAGGGTCCGCTCCTGGACGAAGGCCCCCTCTCCAAGGCCGTGTTGGCGGCGGTGCGGGTCCTGGGACCCGACCTCTTCGCCGCCCCGCTGCTCGCCGGCCTGCCCCTCGACGGGCCGACCGCCGACGCGGCCGCCGAGGCCCTCGAAACCTTCCCGATGACCGGCGCCTCCCCCGCGCCCGGCACCACCTCACCGCAGCCCCCGGCCCCGCCGGAGACCGCGCTCGCCAACGCCTGGCGCGACCGGGCCACCGCGCGCCTCGTCGAACTGGCGGGCCGCCCCGCCCCGGCGACCGGCCCCGAACCGGTGTGCCCCCCGGAACCGACGGCGGCCGACTGGCCGCGCTGGTCGGTGGCCATGGCGCGGCTCTCCGCCCTCGCCCTCCCCCGCCTCGACGGCCCCGTGCACGACCTGGCCCGGCTCCACTCGCTGACGCTGTCCCGAGGCGTCACCCGCTCCATGCTCCGCCGCGACTACCGCACCGCCGCCCGGCTCGCCCGCTGGCTGGCCTGGAACGAGTCGGTCGGCGGAGCGGCACACCTCGAACTCGGCCCCGTACTGGACCGGATCCGGGCGGTCGGCGACGGCAGCACCCGCATGTGGCTCGAACTCTCCATCACCGAACGGCTGCCGGGCACCGGCGTGACGACGACCGGCACACCCGCGGATCCCGATCGGCCCGACGACCGGCCGGCCCCGCCCCACGGCCGGAGCGGCGACTCCCCGGACGGAGCGGCGGCATGACGGACGCCCAGATCATCGCCACCGCCCAGCAGGTCGGCTCGCAAGCGCTGCGCTGGCTGCACTCCTACTACGACCGCGGCCTCGGCGGCTTCGGCGACGAGGCCACGTTCGACCTCGCCAACCCCAACGACATCTACAAGCCGCTCGGCGAAGTCGCCCTGGCCACCGGCCTGCTGCTGCGCGAGGGGGTCGCCGGCGCCGACGACACCCGGATCGCCCGCCAGGTCATCGACCTCGCCTGGGCCGAACTGCGCGAGGGGGACCTGCTCTACGACCGGCAGCTGCGCTACCCCCTGATGACCGACCCGCTGGAGGTCTACGTCCACTTCGCGCGGGCCGGCTACCGTCACCGGCCCCTGGAGGAACAGCTGGCGACGCTGAACCGGCTGCACTCCGTCCGGGCCTCCGAACAGCTCCCCAGCCGCCGTCTGGCCTCCGCCAACGCCCGGCGCGTGATCGGCCTGGACCAGCTTGAGGACTGGGACGCGCTGGCCGCCGCCACCTGGCTGGGCGCCACGCCCGAACCGTGGCTGATCGACTGGCTCACCGCCTACTACGTCACCCACTCCGTCTTCCACCTCACCGACTGGGGCGCCCGGCCGGAGTGCCTGTCCCCGCGCATCCGCGACTACCTGCGCGACTGGCTGCCGGCCTGGCTCGACGTGTGGCAGGAGGTCGGCCACTGGGACCTGGTGGGCGAACTGCTCATCGTCGCCGCCTGCATCGGCGAGTTGGAGCAGGGCACGACGGGCTGGGCCGCGCTGGCGTCCGCCCAACTGCCCGACGGGCTCCTGCCCAAGGACGCCAACACGGCGACCGAGGGCGATCCCGCCCAGCTGCTCGCCGACCACGGGCACACCGCCGTGGTCGCCGTGGTCGCCGCCACCACCACCCTGGCCCGCGCCCTCGGCGGCACGGCCGGGGCGTCCGCGGGCGCACCGGCGGTGACGCTCGGCGCGCCGCCGGAGAGCTAGGTGACCGCCCTCGACGGGCCCGCCCTCGACGCACCCGCGCAGGCGGACGACAGCCCCTGGGGCGAGCGGGAGTTGGCGGACCTGGTCCGCTCCGCCGGGCCGGGCGCCAGCGCCGTGACGCTCGCCGTGACCCGGGGCGGGCGTCAGGCGGTGCGGTGCGCCGGCCGGCTGGACCACGCCGCCAGCGAGCCCTGCACACCCGACACCGTCTTCGAACTCGGCTCCATCACCAAGACGTTCACCGCCTTGCTGCTCGCCGAGCTGGCCGCACGGGGCGAGCTCGCCCTGGACGACCCGGTGGAGCGGCACCTCCCGGACGGCTGGCGGCCCGCCGACGTCCGGCGCGGTGGGCCGGTCCGGCTGCTCCACCTGGCCACCCACACCTCCGGGCTGCCGAGGCTGCCGCCGGGGCTGCTGGCCGGCGCCCTCGCGTCCTGGAGCAGCAATCCGTACGGCGCGTACGACGAGGGGCGGCTGCGGGCGGGGCTCGCCCGGACCACCGTGCGGCACCGGCCCGGCGAGCGGTTCGGGTACTCCAACTTCGGGGTCGGGCTGCTCGGTCGGCTGCTCACCGAGGCCGGGCGCGGCGCCGGTTACCCGGAACTGCTCGCCGAGCGGGTCTGCCGCCCGCTCGGGATGCGTGCGACCACCTGCGCGCCCGACCCGCCGCACCGGGCGATCGGCCACCGGCACGGACGTCCGCTGCCGCCGTGGCTCATCCCCGGCCTGCCGGGCGCGGGCGCCGTCCGGGCCAGCGGCGCCGACCTGCTCCGGTTCCTTCGGGCGCACCTGCGGCCGGACGGGGGCGGGGCGGCGGGCGGCGGGTCGGCGGGTCCGGGCGCGCTGGAGGAAGCCCTGCGGGAGGTGCAGCGGCCGCGGCTGAGGCTGCCGCGCTCCGGCGACCAGATCTGCCTGGTCTGGAACCACCGGCGCACCCCGGACGGCCGCGACCTCCTCTTCCACTCCGGCGGCACCCGCGGCTGCACCTCGCTCATCGCCTTCTGCCCGCAGACCGCCACCGCCGTCGCCGCCCTCTGCAACGCCGGCCCGACACGGCGGGACAACTTCGCGCAGGCGGCGTACGACGTGTTCAAGCGGTTCGCCGGGGCGGGGGACGGGGAGTGAGGCCGGGCGGCTGACGATTGACAATTGACAGATGGCAGTTATTGAAATCTGTCATCTGTCAATTGTCGGCTGTCAGCTGTCAGTCCTCAGCGCCGCTCGGAGCGGGCGGCCGTGTCGGCGGGGCNTCGCCGACGCGGCCGGCGCCGACCGCGCCGAGGCGGGTGGCGGCGGTCGCGGCGAGCCGGGGTGCGAGGCGGGCCACGTCGCGGGACCCGACCAGGGCGATCAGCGACGGCAGGGCCCAGCGGACCGGCTGCATGCCGCGCAGCCAGGCCTGGGCGTAGACGTGGGCGGAGCGCCGGGCGATGCCGGCGACCAGCCGGTCCACCGCCGGCTCCAGCGGATAGGTCTTGTTCGCCGGCCACGGCAGCCGCGAGCGCATCTGCTTGAGCACGGCGTCCTCGTCGGCCCCGCGCACCATGTCGGTGTCGGTCCAACTCAGGTAGCCCACACCGACCTTCACCCCCTCGTGGGCGACCTCGGCGCGGATCGCGTGGGCGAACGCCTCGACCCCGGACTTGCTCGCGCAGTACGCGCTCATCAGCGGCGCCGGGGTGAGCGCGGCCAGCGAGGCGATCTGCAGGAGATAGCCGCGGCTCTCGGCGAGCACCGGGAGAAAGGCCCGGGCGGTGGCCACGCTGCCGAGCAGGTTGACCTCGATCACCCGGCTGAACGCCCGGTGGTCGTTCTGCAGCAGCGGGCCGCCGATCGCGATGCCCGCGTTGGCGACCACGGTGTCGATGCGGCCGTAGTGCTCCTCGATCCGCCCGGCGAGCGCGGTGAGCGCCTCGACGTCGGTGACGTCGGCCTCCCAGGCGGTGGCGTCCGGGCCGCACTGGGCGGCGACGGCCTTGAGCTCGTCCGGCTCCAGGCCGACCAGCGCGACCCTGGCACCACGGCGGGCGAGCGCGCGGGCGAGGGAGGCGCCGACACCGCGCGCGGCTCCGGTGACGACGGCGACCTGGGCGGACAGCGGCGGGGTGGCGGTCATGCGACGGCGGTCCTCTCGGGGTCGGTGGTGGTCTCGGGGTCGGTGGTGGTCACGGTGCCGCCGGCGCGGGTGCCCGGCAGATGGGCGGTCGCCATCCGGTCGATCTCGGCGGCGATCTCGGCCGGCCGCTCGATCGGCGCCATGTGGCCGGCGCCGGGCAGCAGGAGCAGCCCCTGCGGGTCGGCCAGCGCCGCGACCATCCGGTGCGCGTGCACCGGCGGGGTGAGCCGGTCCTCGGAGCCGACCACGACCGAGGTCGGCGCGGCGAGCCGGGCCAGCCCCGCGCGGACGTCCAACCGGTCCAGCACCCGGGCCCAGTTGGCCCGCACACCGGTCGGACAGGCGTGCACGATCCGGACCGCCGCCTCGACGCGGTCGGCGGGCGAGCCCGCCCCCATGATCGCGTAGCCGAGCGCCGCCCGGGTGACCGGACCGACCGGCCCCAGCGGCAGCCGCGAGCGCAGGACCCGCCGGTGCAGGAAGCGCCGCACCCCCCGGGAGCGCACCACCGCCGGGACCACGCGCAACTCCTCCACCAGGTCCGCCGGC
>NZ_BAAAKJ010000112.1:5963-22061 GCF_039527695.1 Kitasatospora putterlickiae | reverse complement strand
CCCGGCACCGCTGTTCGCCGCCCTGCTGGCCGCCGCCGCCCACCGCGACCTCGGGCCGGGCGGCGCCCGCCATGACGGTCATGCCGCCCATGCTGTGACCGGCCAGCACGGCCCGCTCCCCCGGCGGGACGACCCGGGTGAGCACCGCCGCCAGGTCCTCGCCCAGCGCGCGGGTCGAATAGCGCACGCGGCTCGGCGGCACCTCGCTGCGGCCGTGGCCGCGCTGGTCGTAGGCCACCACCCGGTACCGGTCGGCGAGCCGGTGGATCACCGGTGCCCAGAAGCGCGTCGAGCAGGTCCAGCCGTGCGCGAGCACCACGGTCGGGGCTCCGGGCTGTCCGTGCACCTCGACGTGCAGCCTGGTCCCGTCGGCCGAATGGACGGCCAACTCCTCGACGGGAACGGGCGGCAGGAGGTCGGCGGGAATCGGCGGGCGGCTCATACCAGGACCTCCCCGGCCTCGGCGGCGGTCGCGGGAAGACCCGGGCGGCCCCGACCGTCCTGGCGGAGGATCAGCTCGTACTCGGCGAGGTCGACCTTCCGGGTGGCGCGGCGGAACGAGGTGGTCGATCCCGGCCAGAGCACGGTGTTCTTGCCGCTCTTGTCCAAGTACCAGCTGCGGCAGCCGCCGGTGGTCCAGACGGTGCGGTCCATCCGGTGCTGGAGTTCGAGGTTCCAGCGGCGCTGCGCCCGGGCGGTGGGCTGCATGGCGGTCGCGCCGATCTCGTCGAGCGTCTTCAAGGCGTCGATCAGGTAGTTGAGCTGGGATTCGATCATCAGGATCATCGAGCTGTTGCCGAGGCCGGTGTTGGGGCCGACGACGAAGAAGAAGTTCGGGAAGCCGTGCACGGTCGACCCGCGCAGCGCCTCCATGCCCTCCTTCCACTCCTCGGCGAAGCTGGTGCCGTTGACGCCGAACACCCGGGATCCCAAGGGCATGTCGGTGACGTGGAAGCCGGTGCCGAAGACGATCGCGTCCGCCTCGTGCTCGCTGCCGTCGGCGGCGACCAGGGTCGAGCCGCGCACCTCGCGCAAACCGCCGGACACCACCTCGGTGTTGGCGGCTGCGAGCGCCGGATAGTAGGTGTTGCTGAGCAGGATCCGCTTGCAGCCGATCCGGTAGTCGGGCGTGAGCCGGGCGCGCAGGGCCGGGTCGGCGACGCCGTCCGCGATGTGCCGTTCGGCGAGTCGCTGGACCACCTTGAGCAGGCCCGGCCGCCGGACGAAGGCGTCCACCTGGATCTCGCGCAGCGCGAACAGGGCGCCTCGGCGGACCTTGGCGGTGAACGGGAACCGGCCGTGCAGCCACTTCTCCAGCCCGGTGATCGTCCGGTCGCGGCGCGGCAGGACCCAGGCGGGGGTGCGCTGGAAGACCGTGAGCCGCCCGGCCTTCGGCTGGATCGCCGGGATGATCTGGGCGGCGGAGGCCCCGGTGCCGACCATCGCGACGCGCTTGCCGGCGAGGTCGACGTCGTGGTCCCAGCGGGAGGAGTGGAACACCGTGCCCGGGAAGGAGTCCAGGCCGGGAAGGTCGGGGATCTGCGGGTCGGCGAGCGGTCCCGAGGCGGAGACGATGGCGTCGGCGGTCCACCGGCCGACCGTGGTGGCGATCCGCCAGTGGGTCCGCTCGACGTCCCAACGGGCCTCGATCACCTCGGTGTTGAGCCGCAGATGTGGGCGCAGCCCGAAGACGTCGGTGACCTTCTCCAGGTAGGAGCGGATGTCGGGCTGACCGGAGAAGCTGCGCGGCCAGTCGGGGTTGGGGGCGAAGGAGAAGGAGTAGAGGTGCGAGGGGACGTCGCAGGCGCAGCCCGGGTAGCTGTTGTCGCGCCAGGTGCCACCGACCGAGTCGGCGCGCTCCAGGATGACGAAGTCGGTGATGCCGGCGCGACGCAGCCGGACGCCCGCGCCGAGGCCGCCGAAGCCGGAGCCGATGACGGCGACCCGGACGTGCGGGACGGGCTGCTCCTCGACAAGCTGTTCCTGGGCGGGCTGTTCCTGGGCTGGCTGCTCCCTGGCGGACGCGGCCTGGTCAGGGGCGGTTGCGTCGGAGGCCGTCGCGTCGGGGGCCTCGGCGGTGACGCCGGAGGCGGCGTCGGTGTCGGACGCGCGGGAGCGGGGGCGCTTGCTGCTGGATGCCATGCGGCGTCCTCCTGGGGGTGGGGCCGTGGGGCGCGTCGCCGCTGCTCACAGCGGCACGGCGCGGGTCACTCCAACCGCGCCAGCAATCACTGGCGCGATTGGCAGGGTAGCCCTTGCTGACAGTTGATGGAAGAAGCCCGACCGACACGATCGGACGATCGCCCGTCCTATGCTGAGCGCCGTGGACAAGGTCGAGGCTGCCGGCGAGGACGGACAACGCGAGTTCCGGGTGGAGGAACTGGCCAAAGCGGCCGAGATCACCACCCGCACCCTGCGCTTCTACCGCGAACGGAAACTCCTCCAGCCGCCCCGCAGGGAGGGCCGGATCGCCTGGTACGGCGAGGCCCACCTGGCCCGGCTGCGGATGATCGCCGAACTGCTGGAACGCGGCCACACCCTGGGCGGCATCGCCGAACTCATCGGCGCCGGCGAGAGCGGGCGGGACGTCGCCGAGCTGATCGGTCTGGAGGCGGCGCTCATCGGGCCGTGGTCCGACGAGACGCCGGTCCATCTCGGCTGGGACGAACTGAAGGCCACGCTCGGCGACCAGCTCACCGAGGAGAACACCGCCGAGTCCCTCGCCCAGGGCTTCATCACGGTCGAGGAGGACGGGATCACCCACGTCAGCCGGCGGCTGATGGACGCCACCACCGCCCTGGTAGCGGAGGGCGTGCCGCTTGCGGTGGTGCTGGAGGCCAGCCGGCGGACCCAGGAGCACGTGACGGCGATCGCCGACATCTTCACCTCCCTGGTGCGCGAGCACCTGCTCGGCGCGCTCGCCGTCGATCACCCGCTGCCGCCCGGCGAGGCCGCCAAACTGACCGAGCAGGTGCTGCGGATCCGCCCCCTGGCCCGGACGGTCACCGACGCCCAGTTCGCGCTGGCGATGGACCGCCGGGTGCACGCCGAGTACGACGCACTGCTTCGCCAGCGGATGGAGCAGCAGGAGGACGGCGGCTGACAGCCTCCGCGGTCGCCCCCAGGCGTAACGATCCGCGCCGCCGGGCAGGGAACGGGACGCCTCGCCGTCTGCCTCCGGAACGGAGTCGCCCGATGCCCGACGCCCCCGCCCGCCCCCTCCCCGCGCACCTGACCCGCCGCCGACTGCTCACGCTGACCGCCGGGCTCGCCTCCGGGCTCGCGCTCACCGCCTGCGGCTCCGGCGGCCCGGCGAAGGCGGGCGGATCGAACGCCCCGGACGGGCGCGTCGTGCGGCACGCGCGCGGCGAGAGCACCGTCCCGGCGCGGGCCGGCCGGGTCGTCGTGCTGGACACCGACGCCCTGGATTCCGCCGTCACCCTGGGCGTCACCCCGGTCGGCGCCACCACGGTCGCCGCCGGCGTGCCGCTCTCCGCCTATCTCCCCGCCGAACGCCTCGCCGGCGTCAAGACCGTCGGCATCATCGGCGCGCCCGACCTGGAGGCCATCGCCGCCCTCCACCCCGACGTCATCCTCAGCAACCAGGTCCGCGACGACAAGCGCTACGACGAGCTCTCCAAGATCGCGCCGACCGTGCTGAGCAAGACCACCGGCCCCGTCTGGAAGGAGAACGTCCGCCTGCACGCCGAGGCCCTCGGCCGCCAGAGCGAGGCGGCGTCCGCCGAACAGGCGTACCGGGCGAAGCTCGCCGAACTGGTCACCGCGCTCGGCGGCGAGGAGAAGGCGGCCGCCCTCAAGGTCGAGATGGCCCGCTTCCTGGCCGGCGCGCCCACCCGCCTCTACCTGAACGACACCTTCATCGGCTCGATCCTCACCGACCTCGGCGTCGGCCGCCCCGCCAACCAGAACAAGCCGGGCTTCTCCATCGAGATCAGCCCCGAGCAGGTCGACCAGGCCGCCGCCGACGTCATCTTCTACTCGGTCTACGGCGACGAGGCCAAGTCCGACCGGGCGAAGATCGTCGGTGGCACGCTGTGGAACAGGCTCGACGCCGTCCGCGCCGGCAAGGTCTACCAGGTCGACGACAACCTCTGGATGCTCGGCATCGGCTACACCGGCGCCGGCCTGATCCTCGACCAGATCCGCCATCACCTCACCGGCTGACAGCGGTCCGGCCTACCATCCGATCATGATCGAAGGTAAGTCAGTACGACTGCGTGCCATGCGCGCCGAGGACGCCGAGCACCAGCTCCGGTGGCGCAACGACCCCGAGGTGGTCCGACTGGCGGCGGCCGGGGATCCGCTCTTCGGCCCGGTCACCGCCGAGGCGCTGGCGGAGAAGTTCGAACGGATCCTGCGCCTCAACCCGCGCGAGGGCGCCATGCTGACCGTCGAGGAGACGGCCGGCGGCCGTCCGATCGGCCTGGTCGACTACCGGGGCCTCAACCCGTACGAGGGCGTCGCCGAGGTCGGGATCGCCATCGGCGAACGGGAGTTCTGGGACCACGGCCACGGCTCCGAGGCGCTCGGCCTGCTGGTGGACCACCTGTTCGGCGCCTTCCCGCTGCACCGCCTGGAGCTGGACACCTGGAGCGGCAACGCCCGCGCCGCCCG
This sequence comes from Kitasatospora putterlickiae, assembly GCF_039527695.1. Classification (NCBI taxonomy): domain Bacteria; kingdom Bacillati; phylum Actinomycetota; class Actinomycetes; order Kitasatosporales; family Streptomycetaceae; genus Kitasatospora; species Kitasatospora putterlickiae. The sequence goes on along the minus strand of NZ_BAAAKJ010000112.1, from coordinate 17,426 downwards.
CGCGTTCACCCGCCTCGGCTTCCGCGAGGAGGGCCGCCGCCGGGCCGCCGTCCTCGTAGCCGGCACCCGCTACGACCGCCTGCTCTTCGGCATGCTCCGCGACGAGTGGGAGGAGCGCCGCCGCCACCCCGCCCCCACCGACGATCACGACACCCACGGAGGCCCGGCCGACGCACCCGCAACCCCCGACACCACCGAGGCCCCCTCGGCGACTCGTGACCGCGACACCGGGAGCGCCTCCCGGCCGTCCGACGTCGGGTGGGGCTCCGTGAGCACCATCCTGTCCGCCGGATAGCCCTCGCGGACGGCCGGACAGGACCCTGCCGCAGCGATTCGACCGACCGTCAAATCAAGGCAGGGAAACCGCAATCCATCGCCTTATCCGCCGGCCGGACGCGGACGATCCGTCCGTGGACAGGGAAGACTTCCACCCGGGACCGCACCTCCGGGGCAGAGAGTCGTGGATACGGGGATGCGGCGGTCGACGGGAGGACGGCGGACATGGCCAGGTCTGTGCGCTGATCCCGGGTTGCGCGAGGTGCAGGCGCTCGGCCGCCCGGGTGAATCCGCCCTCCTCGACCACCGCCACCAGGTACGGCACCTGCCGAAGCTCCACGACCGGCGATTCCAGGGACCGGAAGAACCAGCTCTTGGCTGATGCCCGTTCCGTCCCGCGGCCTGGTGATCACGGAGAACACCCACGCCCGTCCTCCCGCCGAGCGGAGCGAACTCGCCGACGTCGTGGACGCCCTGTCCTTCACGCAGTGGAACCCGCCCTCGGTTCGCGCGGGTTGGCGCGTACGCGGAGTGACGAAGCACATGAGCATGGGCTTCCGGCGCAGGATCCCGGCGCTCGCCTCCGCACGGGGGCACGACGTCCCGCACGGCCTGGACATCACCTTCGCGCTCGGCCTCGACCACCGGGCGCCCGTCGAGCGGCCGCGTCCCCGCCTGCCGGCGTCACTCCGCGCAGCCCGCGGTTCGTCGGGGCCCGCCTGGACGCCGCCGAACCGTGCGCCACCGACCCCGGCCGGTCGTACGGAAGCGGTAGGCGGACGGTCGCCGGGCCGCGCCAGGAGCTGCTACTCCTTGCGTACGGACGTCGTATTCCCGGCGTCGACATCTGACCGGAAGCGTCCGATTCGCGGTCAACCAGGGGTAAAGTCAGCGGGCATGGTCGAATCGACGGTTCCGATCCTGCCTTGTCAGGCCCTCCCACCAGTTCTCGAGTTCTACAGCGCGCTCGGCTTCGAGGTGACGCTCCATCAGCGGAGCCCCAGCCCGTACGCCGTGGTCCAGCGCGGCGCCATCCAGCTGCACTTCTTCGGCATGAAGCAGTACGACCCGGGCGCCTCGTACAGCACCTGCCTGGTCCGCACGGACGACGTGGACGCGCTGCACGCCGCGTTCCAGGAAGGCCTGCGATCCGCCTACGGACGGGTGCCGACGCGCGGCCTGCCGCGGATCGGGCCGGTCGGCGACACCTCGCACGGCGTACGGCAGTTCCTGGTGACCGACCCCGGCGGCAACTGCCTGCGGATCGGCCAGCCGATCCGCGCCGACCAGCGGCACCAGCCCGCGCCCGAGGAGCCGTTCGCGAAGGCGCTGCACCACGCGGCGCTGTTCGCCGACTCCAAGGAGGACCCGGCCGCGGCCGCCCGGGTGCTGGACCGCGCGCTGGCGCGGCCGGACGGACCGCCGCCGCCGGTCCTGCTGTTCCGCATCCTCGCGCTGCGCGCCGACCTGTCGCACCGCCTCGCGGACGGCGCCAGCGCGGAGTCCTTCACCCGGCGGGCCGAAGTGGTCGCCGCCGAACTCACCGAGGAGGAGCGGGAGTCGGTCCGCGACGACCTCAAGCGGCTGGCCGACGTCCTGCTCTGACCCGACGTCAGACGGGCACCGACGCCCGAGGGTCCTTGAGCGGCGCGCACGGCACACCACAGCGCGAAGCGGCGCGGACGTCGCACCCGGTGCGGCCGGCGCGCCGCTCAAGGACCCTGCGGGCGGTCAGGAGCTCCAGTCGCGGACGCAGAGCACCAGCCGGTAGCCATCCGGGTCGGCCACGGTGACGCCGTACTCGTCCCAGTACGGGTTGTGGGCGGGCACCCGGGTGCCCCCGGCGTCCTCCAGGTGCCGGACGAGCGCCTCGTCGACGGGGGCGCCGAGGTAGACGACGAAGAGGTCGTCGACGGTGGGCGCGGGCTCGATCGGGTGCTCGGGGTCGTGGGTGAGTTCGAAGTGCCAGCCGCCGCCGGACGGGCCGACCATCAGGAGGTCGTGCTCACCGGGGGCGCGTTCGGTGCTGCGCCACAGCACGGTGAGGCCGAGGCCGTCGGCGTAGAAGCGCTCGGCGGCGGCGAGGTCCCGGGAGGGGCGCGCGACCCGGATGTGGGTGGTGGAGTCGATCACGGGCGCCGAGCCTACCCGTGGGCGCGCCGGACGATCCGTCAGAGCCGGCGCAGCCGCTCCTCGTCGTCGGTGCGCGGGCAGGTGATGCAGGCCCGGCGGGGTTCGACGGCGTAGTAGAGGCAGCAGCCGAGGCGGGTGCGGGTGTGGTGGCCGCGGCCGTCCTCACCGCGCAGCGTCCGGAAGGCGGCGGCGCCGGGGAGCGGGTCGGTGCGACCGGGCAGGACGGCCCCGGCGGCGGCGACGGCGGCGTCCTCCTGCGCGGTGCCGGAGCCCGGGGCGCACGCGTCGAGCCGCTTGCCGAGGTACCAGATCGCCGAGGCCAGGTCGTCGGTGACCATGCCCCACAGCGCGCGGGTGCCGCGCCGGGTGGGGGCGGCGAAGGCGGCGAGCAGTGGTTCGGCGTGGCTGACGACGGCGGCGCGCAGTTCGGCGCGCAGCTCGTCCTCACCGGGGAGCGTGACGTAGGCGCCCGGACGGAGCGCGAGGTCACCCGTGGGGGCGTGGAGCCACAGGTCCGCGCCGTCAATCGAGGGGACGCGCCGGGTCAGCCACCAGGGCCCCGCGATCAGCACGCAAAGCGACCAGAGGTAGTGGTGCAGCAGCCGGGAGGCGGCCACGTGCGGGCGCGGGGCGGTGCCGTGCGCGGCGGCGACGGGGGCGATCCGGGCGGCCTCGCCGGCCAGCGCCCGCGCCAGCGCGTCCGGGTCCTCGGCCAGTTCGGCGGCGGAGTACCAGCCCCGCGCCCGCTCGGGGGCGGGCTCGTCCGCCGCGAGCAGTCGCACCCGGAGCACGGGACAGAGGTCCAGCAGCCGCCGGTAGTCGGCGTCCAGCGGGTTCACGGGAAGCGGAGCGGCGGCAGGCGCGGAGGCAGGCGCGCTGGCGGGCACGTCGACCGGTGCGGCGGCAGGCACGCCGGTCGGCACGTCGGCCGGCGCGGCGGCGGCCAGGGGTGGACCCGAGAAGATCATCGGCACTCCCGAGATCGCGTTAGGTGAGCCTCACCTTATAGGCACTCCGCGACCACTTCGCGCCGAGCCCGCCGGTTCGCCCGCCAACACCCCCGGTACGGACCAATCACGCCAGGACTTGACGGTATTAGGCATGCCTAACCTAAGATCTCCCCCCGTGCTCACCACCGATCCACCGGCCCCCGCGGCCCCGGCTCCGACCCGCCGCTCGCCGGCCCGGCTTCCGCTCGTGCTCGCCGCCGCGCTCGGCGTGCTCGCGCTGTGCGCCGCGCTGAGCCTCGCGCTCGGATCCCGCACCATCCCGCTCGGCACCGTCATCGGCGCGCTGACCGGCAGTGAGCACGGCGGCGACGCCGATGTGGTCACGGGCCTGCGGGTACCGCGCACGCTCATCGGACTCGCCGTCGGAGCCGCGCTCGGCGTCGCCGGGGCGGTCGCCCAGGGCGTCACCCGCAACCCGCTCGCCTCGCCGGTCACCCTCGGCATCAACGCCGGCGCGGGCTTCGCCGTGGTCGCCGCGATCTACACCTTCGAGCTGACCCGCCCCATCGAGTACATCTGGTTCGCCTTCGCCGGAGCCGCGCTGGCCGCCGTCACCGCGTACGCGATGTCACGCCGGGGCGGGGACCTCGACCCGGTGCGCCTCGCGCTCGGCGGCACCGTGCTGACCGTGGTGCTCACCTCGTGGACGTCCGCGCTGATGCTGGCCAGTCACCGCACCCTGGACGAGGCCCGGTTCTGGCTGGCCGGCTCGGTCGCCGGACGCCAACTGGAGACCCTGCTGCCCGTGCTGCCGTTCCTGGCGCTCGGCCTGATCGGCGCGTTCGCCGTCGCGCCCGCGCTCAACGCGCTCGCGCTCGGCGACGAGACCGCCCAGTCGCTGGGCGTGCCGGTGGCCAGGATCCGGGTGCTCGGCGGGCTCGCGGTCGTCCTGCTCGCCGGTTCCGCGGTCGCCGTCGCCGGGCCGGTCGCGTTCATCGGCCTGGCCGCCCCGCACCTGGTGCGCCCACTGCTCGGCAACGACCACCGGGCGCTGCTGCCCGGCTGTCTGATCGCCGGTCCGGTGCTGCTGCTCGCCGCCGACGTGCTCGGCCGGCTGGTGGCCCGGCCCTCCGAACTGGAGGTCGGCATCGTGACGGCCTTCCTCGGCGCGCCGCTGCTCGCGGTGCTGGCCCGCAAGGCGGCCCGATGAGCGCGCCGGCCCTCGCCCACACCGACGGCGCCGACGGCGGACGCACCGGCGCCGGCACCAGCACCAGCACCGGAACCTCCGCCGCCCGCCGACGCGCCCGCACGGCCGCCTGGTCCGTGGTGGTGGCCGTGCTGCTGGTCCTGCTCACCGGAGTCGCGCTCGGCACCGGCCAGGTCCGGATGACCGTCTGGGAGGCGCTGCGCGCGCTGGTCGGGCTCGGCGACTCCGGCAACGTCCTGGTGGTCCAGGAGTTCCGCGCCCCGCGCGTGGTCTCGGCGCTGATCGCGGGCGCCGGGCTGGCGGTGGCCGGCTCGATGCTCCAGCGGCTGTTCCGCAACCCGCTCGCCTCGCCCGACACCATCGGCGTCACCGGCGGCGCGTCCTTCGGGGCGGTGCTGGTGCTGGCCATCGGCGCCTCGCAGCAGTACATCCCGCTGGCCGCCCTGGGCGACGGCCTGCTGGCCGCGCTGCTGCTCGGCGGCTTCGCCTGGCGCTCCCGGATGGCCGTCACCCGGCTGGTCCTGGTCGGGCTGGCGGTCCAGCAGGGCCTCGCCGCCGCCGTCAATCTGATGATCGTCCGCTTCCCGGCCGAACTCGCCTCCTCGGCGATGCAGTGGACCACCGGCTCGCTCTACGGCCGCACCTGGACCGAGGTCGGGACCGGCGGCGCCGCCATCGCCGCCACCGCCGCCGCCGTGGTGCTCTGCCAGCGGCGGGTCGCCGTCCTCGACCTGGGCGACGACTCGGCCGGCGGCCTCGGCCTCGACCCGCGGCGCGACCGCGTCCTGCTGCTCCTGCTCACCATCGCGCTGGCCTCGCTCGCCGCCGCGCTCACCGGACCGGTCGCGTTCGTCGCGCTCGCCGTGCCGCACCTGGTCCGGCTGCTCGCCGGGCCGCCCACCCTCGGCACGCTCGGCCTGACCGCGCTGACCGGCTCCCTGCTGCTGCTCGCCTCCGACCTCCTCGTGCTCCACGTGATCCCCGTCCACGGCCTGCCGGTCGGTGCCGTCACCGCCACGCTCGGCGCGCCCTGGCTCCTGGTGCTGATGATCCGCCAGGGCCGGCTTCCCCAGAGGAGCAGCTGATGACCCCCGACACGGCCACCACCGGCGCCGGCGCCCCGGTCAAGGGCGCCCCGGTTGTCGACAAGGCGACGAACCGGCTCGCCGCCCGCGGCCTCGGCCTGCGCTACGGCAGCCGGACCATCGTCGACGGCCTCGACCTCGACCTGCCCGGCAACGCCGTCACCGCCATCGTCGGGCCCAACGCCTGCGGCAAGTCCACCCTGCTGCGCGGCCTCACCCGCCTGCTCGACCCCGCCGCCGGCACCGTCACCCTGGACGGCTCCGACATCCACCGGATGCCCGCCCGGGCGCTCGCGCGGCGGATGGGCCTGCTGCCCCAGCAGCCCGTCACGCCCGAGGCGGTCACCGTCGAGGCGCTGGTCCGGCTCGGCCGCTTCCCGCACCAGCGGATGCTCACCCCGTGGTCCAAGGCCGACCAGGCCGCCGTCGACGAGGCGCTGGAGCGCACCGGCATGACCGGGCTGCGCGACCAGCAGGTCGACCGGCTCTCCGGCGGCCAGCGCCAGCGCGCCTGGATCGCGCTCGCGCTCGCCCAGGACACCGACCTGCTGCTGCTCGACGAGCCCACCACCTTCCTCGACCTGCGCCACCAGCTCGACGTCCTCGACCTGGTCGCCGACCTGCACGCCGAGGCCGGGCGCACGGTCGTCATGGTGCTGCACGACCTCGGTCAGGCCGCCCGGTACGCGGACCACCTGGTCGTCCTCCAGGACGGCCGGCTCGCCGCCGCCGGGGCGCCGGGCGAGATCCTCACCGCCGAGCTGGTGGAACGCGTCTTCCAGGTGCCCTGCCAGGTGGTCCCCGACCCCGAGACCGGCACGCCGCTGGTCGTCCCGAAGGCCCGGTCGCGCCGGGCCGCCGCCCGCGACTGACCCCGCCGCTCCCCCGCCGGCCCCGGACCGGCCTGACCTGGCCCGCCGGGTCCTGACCCGCCCTGCCCGGCCGCGCCCCCGCTCCACCCCCGACCCTCCCCCGCCCTGCCCTGCCCCTGAACCGAGACAAGGAACCCCTCATGAACCGCTCCACCCGCGCCCGCAGACTCCCCGTCGCCGTCCTGGCCGTCGCGCTCTCCACCACCCTGCTCGCCGCCTGCGGCAGCGACGGCAAGGGCGGCAACGACACCGCCAAGCCCGCCGCCGACGGCACCTCCGCCGCCGGCTCGGCCGCCGCCTTCCCGCGCACCGTCACCCACGCGGCCGGCACCGCCGAGATCAAGGCCCAGCCCAAGCGCGTGGTCGTCCTGGACAGCGGCGAGCTGGACGACGTCACCCTGCTCGGCATCACTCCGGTCGGCGCGGTCTCCCCGCACATGAAGACCGAGGGCGGCTTCCCGAGCTACCTCAAGGACAAGATCAAGGACGCCAAGGACGTCGGCCCGATGAACGAGCCGAACCTGGAGCTGATCACCTCCCTCAAGCCCGACCTGATCCTCTCCTCGAAGGTCCGGCACGCCAAGGTCTACGACAAGCTCAACGCGATCGCCCCGACCGTGCTCGCCGAGACCACCGGCTTCCCGTGGAAGGAGAACCTCGCCCTGTACGCGCAGGCGCTCGGCAAGGAGGCGGAGGCCAAGAAGGCGCTCGCCGACTACGAGGCCCGCGCCGCCAAGCTCGGCGAGGCGATCAAGGCCAAGAACGGCGGCACCGCGCCGACCGCCTCCGTGGTCCGCTTCGTGGCCGGCCCGACCCGCCTCTACCAGAAGCAGTCGTTCAGCGGCGTCGTGCTGAAGGACGCCGGTCTGGGCCGCCCGGCCTCGCAGGACGTCGACAAGTCGATGCTGGAGGTCAGCGCCGAGCAGATCAACCAGGCCGACGCCGACCTGGTCTTCGTCACCGTCGCCGACGACCCGACCAAGACCAAGCAGAGCGAGGTCCAGAACACCCCGGTCTGGCAGGGCCTGAACGCCGTCAAGAACAACAAGGTCTTCAACGTGCCGGACGAGACCTGGATGTCGGGCATCGGCGTCCAGGCCGCCGACGCCATGCTCGTCGACATCGCCAAGGCCGCGGGCGTCGACGCGCCCCAGTAGGCCCGGCCCCACGCCCGGAGGCACCGGGGGGCGGGCCGTGCGGAGCCCGTCCCCCGTCCTCCCCCACACCGCCCCAGCGGAGAGGACCCACCCTGCCATGCGCCTCTACCTGCTCGCGCTCAACCCGACCGACTCGGTGACCGACGGATTCCTGCCGGCCGCCGGCCGGCTCGGACTCGACGTCACCGTACTCACCGACCACGCCGACGCCCACCGCGACGCCTACGCCGAACTGCCCCACCGGCCCCAGGTGGTGGAGTGCGAGGTGCACGACTTCCGCGAGGTCGTCGGGCTGGTATCGCGGCTCACCCGGGAGGACGGCCGGCCCTTCGCCGTCTTCAGCAACAGCGACCACCTGCAGACCCAGACCGCCCTCGCCGCCCAGTACTTCGGGCTGCCGGCCAAGGACTGGAAGGCCACCCTGCGGGCCAAGAACAAGGGCCAGCTGCGCCGCCACCTGGCCGCCGCCGGGCTCGACGCCGTCCGCTCCGTCGAACTCGCCCCGGACCAGGACCCGTCCGTGCTGCGCGATACGGACCTGCCCTTCCCGGTCGTCGTCAAGCCGCGCGAGGGCGTCGCCAGCGAGGACGTCACGCTGGCCGCCGACGCCGGGGAACTGGTGCGCCTCGCCAAGGAGATCCAGGCCAGGCGACCCGGCGCCGCGCTGGTCGTCGAGGAGTTCCTGGACGGGGCGCTGTGCACGCTGGAGACGCTCGGCGACGGCCACCGCCGGCACGTCCTCGGCGGGTTCCGCACCAGGCTCTCCCCGCCGCCGGACTTCATCGAGGAGATGCTGGAGTTCGTCCCCGCGCACCCGCCGGCCGTGGTCGCGCAGGTGCTCGCCCAGCTGGACGCGATCGGGGTCGGACTCGGCGCCTGCCACACCGAGTTCGTCGTCCAGCCGGACGGCCGGGCCCGGATCATCGAGGTCAACTACCGCGCCATCGGCGACCAGTGCGACCTCATGCTCGCCGAGATCCTCGGCATCCCGCTGTTCGAGCACATCCTCGCCGCCCACCTCGGCCGCGAACTGCCCGCCGACCTCGGCGAACGCTGCGCCGCCACCACCGTGCGGGCCCGCAACGAGGCCGTCTGCGCCGACCGGGCCGGAACCCTCACCGCCGCGCCCGGACCGTACGACGCGCGGGCCGGGGAGCGGGCCGACGGTGTGCGGCTCGCCTACCGGCCGGTGCGCGCCGTCGGCGAGCGGCACGAGCACTACCGCACCAACCGGGACTACCTGGGCGTGATCTGGGCGGTCGGCCCCGAGCAGGCCGCCGTCGACGCCGCCGTGGCCCGCTTCCTGGCCGCCAACCGCTGGGAGATCACCCCGTGAGCGCCCCCGCCGCCGCTTCCCCCGCCACCGGCCCCGCCGCCGGTTCGCCCGCGCGCTCGGCCGCCGCCGACACCCTCGCGCTGCGGGTGCTGTCCGCGCTGCTGCGCGAGGACGTGCTCGGCCTGCGCACCCGCGCCACCCTGGAGCAACGGGCCGACGGCGGCTGGCTGGTAGCCGCCGGACACCGGATCGCCGTCCCCGTCACCGCCGACGGCTTCCAGAGCGAGTACGCCGCCCGGCTCCCGCTCGTCGAACTCGACGGCCGCCCCACCGGCGGTCTGGACGCCGTCCTCACCGCCCTCGCCGGACGCGCCGACGCCGAGGACCGGCCCGGCTGGGCCGCGTTCGCCGAGGAGTGCCGCGAGACCCTCGCCACCATGGAGCTGCACGACCGGGTCCGCGACGAGGTCCACACCGCGCTCACCGACCTCTACGGCGCCGACCCGGCCCACTGGAGCGGCCCCGCCGCCGCCCTCGGCCACGACACCCTCGCCGCCTACCTCGACCACCCCGTCTACCCCACCGCGCGCGGCCGCGCCGGCCTCGACGAGACCCGGCTGCGCTCCCACGCACCGGAGTTCCACCCCGCCTTCGAGCTGCGCTGGCTCGCCCTGCCCGCCGGCACGCTCACCCGGCACGGCGAACGGCCACGGCCGCGCTGGTGGCCCACCCCCGGCTGGCTGGGCCTCGACCTGCCCGGCGGCGACCAGGCCTGGGAGACCCTGCCGGTCCACCCGCTCACCGTCGGCCCGGCCCTGGACGAGGCGCTGCGCGCCACCGGCCTCGCCGGACGCGCCGTGCTCGCCGAACGCCCGTACCTCACCGTCGTCCCCACCCTGTCGATGCGCACCGTCGCCGTCGCCGAGGACCCCCTCCACCACCTCAAACTCCCGCTCGCCACCGCCACCCTCGGCCGGCTCAACCGCCGCACCATCAAGCCCGGCACCCTGCGCGACGGCGCCGCCGGGCAGCGGCTGGTCGAGGCCGTGCTGGCGCGCGAACCGCGCTTCGCCGGGCGGATCCTGCACGCCGACGAGCAGACCTGGGCCCACGCCGGGCACGAGCTGCTCGCCGTGCTGCTGCGCCGCCAACCGGCCGGACTGGAACGGTCCGTGACCGTCCCGCTCGCCGCCCTGCTCGCCCCGGCGCCCGGCGCGGACGGGCGCCTGGTGGTCGACCACCTCGCCGACCGCTTCTTCGGCGGCGACCCGGTCGCCCTCTACGACGCCCTGCTGGAGCTGCTGCTCGACTGGCAGACCACGCTCTTCGGGTACGGCGTCGCCCTGGAGTCCCACCAGCAGAACACCTCGCTCGTCCTCGACGAGGACGGCGCCCCACGCCTGCTCTACAAGGACGACGACGGCCCGCGCGTCCACTCCGGCCGCCTCGCCGCCACCCTCGGCGACCTCGCGCCCGCCCGCGAGGACTTCGACGACGCCCGGGTCTTCGCCGACGACGACCGGCCGCTCACCGACCTGTTCACCACCATCACCGGCCACCTGTGCACCGGCGCCCTGGCGTTCGGCCTCGCCGCCCACGGACGGGCCGAACTCGACGAGCTGCTCGCACTGTCGCGCAAGCGGCTCACCGAGGCCGTCGAGCGCACCGGACCGGCCGCCGAACCGCTGCGCGCCGCCCTGCTCGACGCCGAACGGCTGCCCGTCAAGGCGATGGTCACCGCCGGAACCCTGCTCAGCAAGCGGCGCTCGGGCGCCGCCGACATCAACAAGCACTACACCGACGGCCCCAACTACCTGCTTCCGCACACCGGTTCCGGCGCGACGGGAAGCGGGCGATGACGATCGCCGCGCCGCCCCGGACGTCCGGACCCGGCGCCGCCCACCCCGGCGGACTCGGCCGCCGCCAGGTGCACGCCGTCGCCGCCTGTTACTTCGTCGCCTCCTTCGCCGCCCTCGGCCTGCCGCCGTACCTGACCGCGATCCTGCCCGGCCTCGGCGACCCGGCCGGCGACTGGGCGGGCGTCCTGTACATCGTGCCGACGGTGTTCAGCGCCCTCGGCGCCCCGCTCTGGGGGCGGCTCGCCGACCGGTTCGGCCGCAAGCGGCTGCTGCTGCGCGCCCAACTCGGCCTCACCGTCTCCTTCCTGCTGGCCGGAGCCGCCGACTCGCTGACCGCGTTCACCCTCGCCCTGGTCCTCCAGGGCTTCCTCGGCGGCACCTTCGCCGCCACCACCGGCTACCTGGCCGCCGCCCTGGACGGCGCGCGGCTGTCCAAGGCCCTCACCCTGATGCAGGGCAGCGCGCGGGCCTCCCTGGTCGCGGCGCCGATCCTGGTCGGCGCGCTGTCACCGTGGATCGACCCGCACCGGCAGTACCTGCTGATGGCCCTGCTGCCCCTGACCGCCGCCGGGTTCCTCGCACTGCTGCCGGAGCCGGGCCGGCCCGCGGTCGCGGACGGGACGCCGGCCGGCCGGGCCGCCGGGG
>NZ_BAAAKJ010000112.1:3068-5935 GCF_039527695.1 Kitasatospora putterlickiae | reverse complement strand
GGCCGCCCCCGCCGCCCCGGCCGCCGAGGCCGTCGAGGCACCGCGCCGGGCTCCGCTGCGCGTCCTCTACGCCTTCGAGTTCGCCTTCGTGTTCGCCACCGTCATCTCCTTCCCCTACCTGATATCCCTGGCCGAACAGCGCCTCCCCGGCGCCTCCGGCACCACCACCGGCGTGCTGTTCGCCCTGCCGCACCTGTGCTACCTGGCGTTCGCCGCCCGCACCCACACCGCCTTCCTGCACCGACCGCACACCGGCCTCGCCCTCGGCTTCACCCTCGTCGCGCTCGGCCTCGCCGGACACGCCGCGGCCGACTCGCTGCCCGCCTTCGCCGCCGTCCGGCTGGTGCTCGGCGCCGGACTCACCCTCGGCCTGGTCTCCCTCGCGGTGCTGGCCGCCGAAGCCGCCCGCGGCCGGGCGCCCGGGCGGATGTTCGGCACCCTCGAATTCGTCTCCAAGGGCGGCGCCGTGGCCGCCGGCGCCGTCGCCGCGCTGGCCAACGGCCGGTTCGGCGCCGCCTCCCCCGTGCTGGCCGGCACCGCCGCCGCACTGCTGGCCGCCGTCGCGGCCACCGCGTTCATCTCCCCCGTCCGCCAGCGTTGGAGTCACTCATGACACACCAACTGCCCACCGCCGACCACGCGGTGGCCCACACCCTGGTCAACTGCCTGCTGCGTGAGGTGTCCGCGCCCGAGCACCAGACCGCCGTCACCGACGGCCGGCTGCTGATCCGCCTCCCCCGGCGCGGCACCCTGCTGCGGGTCGCCCTGCGCCGCAGCTCGCTGCTCGGCGCGCACCGCTTCACCGGCCCGGTCGAGGAGGAACACGAGGACGGCTGGCGCGAGTTGGAGTGGCAGCGGCTCGCCCGGCACGTCCAGGGCGAACTGGAACTGCGCACCGGCACCGTCAACGAGGAGTTCCTCGGACAGCTCGCCTCCAGCCACACGGCCGTCGCCACCGCCCTGGCCGAACGCCCGGAGCCCGGAGCCGACCGCTACCTGGAGTCCGAGCAGGCGCTGCTGTTCGGCCACCGCTTCCACCCCGCGCCCAAGTCCCGCTCCGCCGAACGCGGCGACTGGCGCGACTACGCCCCCGAGGCCCGCGCCGTCTTCCCGCTGCGCCACCTCGCCGTGCGGCGGGAGCTGATCGCCGAGTCCGCCGCCGACCCGGCCGCGCCCGCGCTGCTCGACGGCCTCGGCCCCGTCCCGGACGGCTACCGGCTGCTGCCCGCCCACCCGTGGCAGTACCAGCTGATCGGCGACCACCCCCTGCTGAGGGGCGCCCTGGGCTGCGGGGACATCCTCGACCTCGGACCCGGCGGCACCCCGTTCGCCGCCACCGCCTCGGTCCGGACCCTGTACGGCGCGGGCGCCTTCCTCAAGTTCAGCCTGAACGTGCGGATCACCAACTGCCTGCGCAAGAACGCCGCGTACGAGCTGACCGGGGCCGTCACCCTCACCCGGCTGCTCGCCCCGTTCCTGGCCGACCTCGCCGAACGGTTCCCGGACGCGGCCGTGCTGCGCGAACCGGCCTTCCGCACGCTCGCCGTGCCCGGCGCCGACGGGCGGCCCGACCGGGCGCTGTACGAGGGGTTCGGGCTGATCGTCCGCGAGGGCCTCGGCGGCGCGCTGCGCCCCGGCGTCACCCCGCTGCTGGCCGCCGCCGTCGCCGACGAGTACCCCACCAGCTCGGCGCACGTCTCCCGGCTGCTGCCCGACGCGGCGGACCCGGCGCAGGCGCTCGACTGGTGGACGGCCTACCTGCGACTGCTGCTCCCGCCGGTGCTGGCCGCCTACTTCGACCACGGCGTGGTGCTGGAACCGCACCTGCAGAACGTGCTGATCGGCGTGGACGCCGCCGGGTGGCCGGTCCAGGTGCTCTTCCGGGACCTGGAGGGGACCAAGCTCGTCCCCGAACGGCACGCGGACCTGCTCGCCGCACTGCCGCCGGAGGTGGCGGGGCCGATGGCGTACGACGCCGAGCGGGGCTGGGACCGGGTGGTCTACTGCCTGCTGGTCAACCACGTCGCCGAACTGCTCGCCGCGCTCGCCGACCTGCACCCGGCGGCGGAGGGCGCGCTCTGGGAGGCGGTGCGCCGCGTCCTGGCCGAGTACGCCGCCGCGCACGGGTGCCCGCCGCGACTGCGGGCGCTGCTGGCGGGCGTGCCGCTGCCGGGCAAGGCCAACCTGCTCACCCGCTGGGAGCGCAGGGCCGACCGTGCGGCCGGGTACGTCCGCCTCGCCTCGCCGCTGGCGCGCTCCGTGCTGGCCGAGGCGGCGTACGCCCCGGATCCCGTGCGGGCCACTCCCGTTCCCGCTGGAAGGACCCGATGACCGCCACCGCCACCGCCGCTCCCGCTTTCGCTCCTGCTCCCACGACTGAGGCCGTCCGCCGGCACGTCGCGGGCCTGGCTGCGGAGCACCTGCCCGCCTACGTCTACGACCTGCCGGTGCTGCGGGCGCACGCCACGGCCGTCCGGGCCGCCCTGCCCGAGCGCGTCGAGCTCTACTACGCCGCCAAGGCCAACTCCGAGGCGCCGGTTCTGGCCGCGCTGCGCGACGCCGTGGACGGCTACGAGGTCTCCAGCGGTGGCGAGTTGGCCCATGTGCGGGCGACCGTGCCGGGTGTGCCGCTGGCCTTCGGCGGACCGGGCAAGACGCCCGCCGAGATCGCCGCCGCCGTCGACGCCGGCGTGCACCGGTGGCACGTGGAGAGCGAACAGGAACTGCACCGGCTCGCCGCCGTGCTGGCCGACCGGCCGAACGCGGTGGTGGACGTGCTGCTGCGGGTCAACCTGCCGGTCGGCGCGGGCGCGCTGGACTCGGTGGCACTGGCGATGGGCGGGCGGCCGACGCCGTTCGGCCTGGAC
>NZ_BAAAKJ010000112.1:0-3031 GCF_039527695.1 Kitasatospora putterlickiae | reverse complement strand
CTTCGGCGGCTGCGGCTGCGCGGCGTGCACGCCCACCTGGCGAGCGGGCTGGCGGCCGCCGAGCAACTGGCGCTCGCCGAGCGGATCGTCGCCTGGTCGGTCCGGCTGGCGGAGCGGCACGCGTTCGCGCTGGACGAGGTCAACGTGGGCGGCGGCATGGCCGTCGACTACGGCGACCCGGCCGCCCGCTTCGACTGGACGGCGTTCGGCGAGGGTCTCGGCCGACTGCTGGACCGCCACCCCGGGCCGACCCTGCGGATCGAGCCCGGCCGGGCGCTCACCGCCTACTGCGGCTGGTACGCCACCGAGGTGCTGGACGTGAAGCGCAGCCACGGCGAGGACTTCGCGGTCGTCCGCGGCGGCACCCACCACCTGCGCACCCCGGCCACCCGCGGCCACAGCCAGCCGTTCGCCACCCTGCCGGTCGCCGCCTGGCCGCACCCGTGGACGCGCCCCGCCGTGACCGGCGGCCGGGCGACCCTGACGGGACAGCTCTGCACCCCGAAGGACGTCCTCGCCCACGCCGCCCCGGCGGCGGCCGGCCTACGCGCGGGCGACCGGGTGCTCTTCGGCATGGCCGGGGCGTACGCGTTCAACATCTCGCACCATGACTTCCTGATGCATCCCCGGCCCGGGTTCCACTACCTGGACGGGAACGGGGGGACGGCCGACGACTGACGACTGACGACTGACGACTGACGACTGACAGCTGACAGCTGACAGCTGACAAATTTCAGATGACAGATTTTGAAATCTGTCATCTGAAATCTGTCAGCCGTCATTTGTCACCCCCGCCCCGCCGCACGCCGACTCCGCACTGACGTGCGAAAGTGGTAGCCGGCGAAGGGAGCGGGCACGTGCTGATGGACAAGGTGGCGGAGATCATCGCCGAGGCCTCGGCCGAGGTGGTGGAGCCCCGGTTCCGGGCGCTGGCGGCCGGCGAGGTGATGGAGAAGGCCCCCGGCGAGGTGGTCACCGTCGCCGACCGGGAGGCCGAGGTGATCATCGCCCGGCGGCTGCGCGAACTGCTGCCCGTCCCGGTGGTGGGCGAGGAGGCCGTCGCCGCCGACCCCGACCTCGCCAAGGCGCTGCACACGGAGCCCGCCGCCTGGCTCGTCGACCCCGTCGACGGCACCGCCAACTTCATCGCCGGCCGGCCCGAGTACGCCGTCATGGTCTCCCTGGTGCGCGACGGCCGGACGGTCGCCTCCTGGATCCGGCACCCCGTCACCTCCACCACCTACACCGCCGAACTCGGCTCCGGCGCCTGGCGCGACGGCCACCGCCTCACCCGCGCCCCCGCCGGCACCGACCCCGCGAAGTGGCGCGGCTCGGTGAAGAGCCGGTTCCTCGACCCGTCCCGCCGCCGCATGGTCGAGGCCAACACCACCGCCTTCGGCGAGGTGACCGCGGGCCGTCACGCCGCCGGCATCGAGTACCCGGACATCGCCGAGGGCGCCATGGACTTCATGCTCTACTGGCGCACCCTCCCCTGGGACCACGCGCCCGGATCCCTCCTGCTCACCGAGGCCGGCGGCCGCTCCGCCCGCCTCGACGGCACCCCCTACCACCCCGAGCCCCCGGGCGGTGAGGACGGCCTGCTCGTCGCCGCCGACCCCGCCACCTGGGAGCGCTGCCGCGAGATCCTGCTCACGCCGTAGGGCCCGCGAGCCCGGGAGCCGCCGGATCCGTCCGGGCTACCGCGCGGCGCTCCACACCTCCCGGCCCGCGAGGGCGACCTCGCCGAGCAGGCCGGCGACCTCCTCCGGGGTGGTGTGCGGGTTGAGCAGGGTGAGCTTGAGCCGCACCCGGCCCGGTCCCTCGCCGGGCAGTTCGGTGCGGCCGACCACGGCCCGGCCGGCGCGCAGCAGCGCGCGGCGCAGCTCGGCGTTGACCCGGTCGACGGCGGCCTCGTCCCGGGCGTCCGCCGGGCGGTAGCGGAACAGCAGCGCGGTCAGCACGGGTGCGGCGTGCAGTTCGAGGTCCGGTTCGGCGCGGACGGCGTCGGCGGCGGCGAGGGCGAGGTCGTGGCAGGCGTCGACGAGCCGTCCGAGTCCGGCGCGGCCGAGGGTGCGCAGGGTGACGGCGAGTTTGAAGGCGTCCGTCCGCCGGGTGGTGCGCAGCGAGAGGCCCAGCAGGCTCGGGTAGCCGGCCTGTTCGTCGTCGGCCGGGTTGAGGTAGGAGGCCCGGCGGGCGAGCGAGACGTAGGTCTCGGCGCGGCGGACCAGGAAGACGCCGGCGGCGGCGGGCTGCCAGCCCAGCTTGTGCCAGTCCAGCGAGACGGAGTCGGCCCGTTCGATGCCCGCCAGCAGCGGGGCGAGCCGGTCGGAGAGCAGCGCGCCGCCGCCGTACGCGGCGTCGACGTGCAGCCAGGCGCCGTAGCGTTCGGCGAGGTCTGCGGCGGCGGGCAGCGGGTCGACGGCGCCGGTGTCGGTGGTGCCGGCGGTGGCGACGACGGCGACCGGGGTGTCGCCGGCCCAGGAGGCCTCCGCCAGGGCGCGTTCGAGGGCGGCCGGGTCCATCCGCAGCCCGTGGTCGACGTCGACGGGGATGACGGCCCGTTCGCCGAGGCCGAGCAGGGCGGCCGCGCGCTGGACGGAGAAGTGCGCGGCGCGGGAGGCGAGGATCCGGGGCCGGGTGCCGGCGGGCAGGCCGAGGAGGCCGTCGAGTTCGACGATGCCGTCGAGTTTCTGGTCGCGGGCGAGCATCAGGCCCATGAGGTTGGACTCGGTGCCGCCGGAGGTGAGCACGCCGGCGGCGTGGGCCGGGTCGTAGCCGACCAGGGCTGCGAGTTCGGCGAGCAGCGCGGTCTCCAGCGCGGTCGCGACGGGGGCCTGGTCCCAGGAGTCCTGGGAGGGGTTGAGGGCGCTGACGGCGAGGTCGGCGGCGGTGGCGACGGCGAGCGGCGGGCAGTGCAGGTGGGCGGCGCAGTAGGGGTCGGCGGGGTCGGCGGCGCCGTGGGCGAGGAGTTCGGTGAGGCGGGCGAGGGCCTCGGGGCCGTCGGCGGCGGTGAGCGCGGCGGCGGTGCCGG
>NZ_BAAAKJ010000111.1:9832-11788 GCF_039527695.1 Kitasatospora putterlickiae | reverse complement strand
GCTGACGGCGTTGAGCTCCACCGGGTGCGTGAGCGGCCCGGCCGGGACGTCGGCGTCGCCGAGGGCGAGCGCCGCGTCGGCCGTGACCGGCGCCCAGAGGGTGTCCGGACCGGCGTCGGTGAAGCGGCCCAGGTAGTTGAACGCCACCTGCGGGCCGGGCAGGGCGGCCAGCACCGGGGCCGTCTCCGGGTTGAGCCGGCGCAGCAGGCCGTGGCCCAGGCCGTCGCCGGGCAGGGCGGCCAGCTGTTCCCTGATCCGGACCACGGCGGCGGCCAGTTCGGGGCCGGCCTCCTCGACCTGAGGCCGGTCGAGCGGGCCGGGGTCCAGGCGCACCGGCTGGACGCCGGTGAACCAGCCCACGGTGCGGGAGAGGTCGACGCCGTCCGCGAGGTCCTCCTGGCGGCCGTGGTTCTCGACGGCGACCAGGACCCCGCCGTCCGGGGCCTGCCGCGGGGCGCGGCGACGGCGCCACTGCTCCAGGGCGATGCCGAACGCGGCCAGCAGGACGTCCTGCACGCCGGTGTGGAAGGCGCCGGGGGCGGTGCCGAGCAGCGGGGCGGTGGCCTCGGGGGGCAGGGTGAGCAGCAGTCGGCCGGTTCCGCCGGTCCGCTCGGCGGCCGCGGAAGTGGGGAGAAGCGGTGGCGTGTTCGCCAGCAGTGCCTGCCAGCCGGGGAGTTCGGCCAGGCGGTGCGGGTCGGCGGCCTCCTCGGTCAGCAGCTCGGCCCAGCGGCGCACCGAGGTGCCCACCGGGGCCAGGACCACCGGCCGGTCCGCCAGGACCGCCTCGCCGGCGGCCCGCAGGTCCGGCAGCAGGATCCGCCAGGACACCCCGTCCACCACCAGGTGGTGCAGCACCAGCAGCAGCCGCCCGGGCCGGTCCGCGCCGGCGTCCAGCCAGACCGCCTGGAGCATCACCCCGGCCCGCGGGTCCAGCCGGCGCCGGGCGGCGGCGGCCTGCTCGGCGGTCAGCGCCCGCAGCCCGTCCGGGTCGAGGCCCGTGGCGTCCACCCGCCGCAGGTGGTCCGCGACCCGCACCGAGCCGGCCGGCCCGGCGTGCAGCACCCAGCGGCCGTCCGCCCGGTCGGCGAGCCGGGAACGCAGCCCGTCGTGGTGGTCGACGAGTGCCTGGAGGACGGCGGCGAGCCGGGGCGGGTCCACGGGTGGCACGGCGACCACCGCCTGCTGGCCGAACCGGCGGAACTCGTCTTCGGGCAGGTCGAGTTCGCGCAGCCACTCGGTGATCGGGGTGGGCGCGATCTCACCCGTCCCGACGTCCTCGAAGCCCGCCGCGTCCTCGGCGGGGACGGCCACCGCCGCGAGTCCGGCCACCGAGGGGTGGGCGAACACGTCGCGCGCGCCGATCACCAGCCCGGCCGCGCGGGCCTGCGAGACCACCTGGATCGCCTGGATGCTGTCGCCGCCCAGGTCGAAGAAGCCGTCCCCGGTGCCGACCTCCGGCAGCCCCAGCACCTCGGCGTAGATCGCGCACAGGGCCCGCTCGGCCGGGGTGCGCGGGAGGCCGGAGCCGGCGGCCGCGGTGAACTCCGGCGCGGGCAGCCGCTCCCGGTCCACCTTGCCGTTGGCGGTGAGCGGCAGTTCCGCCAGCACCACCACCGCCGCCGGGACCAGGTACGGCGGCAGTTGCGCGGCCAGCGCGGCCCGCAGCGCCGCCGGGTCCGGCGCCGCCGCCCCCGGGCGGGGGACGACGTAGCCGGCCAGGGCACGCCGGCCCGGCTGGTCCTCGCGGACCGCCGCGACCGCCTGCGCCACCTCCGGCAGGGCGGCCAGCGCGGACTCGATCTCGCCCAGCTCGATCCGGAAGCCCCGGACCTTCACCTGGTGGTCGGTGCGGCCGAGGAAGTCCAGCTGTCCGTCCGCCCGCCACCGCACCAGGTCCCCGGTGCGGTACATCCGCGTGCCGGGCGGGCCGTACGGGTCCGGCGGGAAGCGGCGCGC
>NZ_BAAAKJ010000111.1:5392-9767 GCF_039527695.1 Kitasatospora putterlickiae | reverse complement strand
CCGACCGGCGGGGCGCCCGCGCCGGGTGACAGCGGCCCGGTCAGGGTGGCGCACACCGTGGTCTCGGTCGGCCCGTAGGCGTTGACCATCCGCAGGGAGGCCGACCAGCGGTCGGCCAGCGCGGCCGGGCAGGACTCGCCCGCGACCACCAGCGACAGCCCGGCGGGCAGCCCGCCCTCCGGCACGGCGGCCAGCACGCTGGGCGGCAGCGTCACATTGGTCACCCCGTACCGCTCGCAGGTGCGGGCCAGCGGCTCGCCCGGGAGCAGTTCCGCCTTGGGGACGACGACCAGCGCGGCGCCGGTCAGCAGCGCGTCGCAGCGCTCCGCCACCGAGGCGTCGAAGCCCGGCGAGGCGAACTGAAGCACCCGGGAGTCCGCGTCCAGGCCGAAGCCCTCGCCCTGCGCCGCGACCAGACCGGGGAGGCCGGCGTGGGTGACCACGACGCCCTTGGGCGTGCCGGTGGAGCCCGAGGTGTAGATGACGTACGCGGCGTTCGCCGGGGTCAGCGGCCCGGCGCGGTCGGCGTCGGTCGGCGCGGTGGCGGGGCGGTCGGCGAGCTCGGCCGTCACCTCCGGCGCGTCCAGCCGCAGCACCGGGACGCCGGTGTCGGGCAATGCGTCGGCCGCCTCCGCGACCGTCAGCAGCAGCACCGGACGGGCGTCCTGGAGCAGCAGGCCGATCCGCCGCGCCGGGTAGTCCGGGTCGACCGGCAGGTAGACGGAGCCCGCCTTGACCACGGCCAGCATCGCCACCACCGAGGCGGCCGAGCGCGGCAGCGCCACCGCGACCGGCCGCTCCGGGCCCGCGCCGTGGTCGATCAGCAGCCGGGCCAGCCGGTTCGCCTCCGCGTCCAGCCGCGCGTACGTCAGCTCCCGCTCGGCGTCCAGCAGCGCGAGCCGGTCGGGGGTGCGGGCCGCCTGCGCCTCGAACAGCTCGGGCAGGGTGGCGGACGGCGGGACCCGCGCCGGGGCGTTCCACTCCGTCAGCAGCCGGTGCCGCTCCTCGGGGGAGAGCAGGTCGACCTCGCCGACCGGGCGTTCCGGCGCGGCGCAGGCGGCTTGCAGCATCCGGCGCAGCCGTTCGGCCAGCAGCTCCACGGCGGCAGGGTCGAAGACGTCGGCGCTGTACTCGACGACGCCGTCGATCCCGGCCGGGGCGCCGCTACCGGGGGAGCGCCGCCCGGTGAGCGAGAACACCAGGTCCATCCGGGCGCCGCCGGTGTCCACCGGCACGACCTCCTCGGCCAGGCCCGGCAGGCCGAGTACCGCGTCGGGGACGTTCTGCCAGGCGAGCATCACCTGGAACAGCGGGTGGTGGGCGGTGGAGCGGGTGGGCCGCAGCGCGTCGACCAGGAACTCGAACGGGACCTCCTGATGGGCGTAGGCGTCCAGGCCACGCTCGCGGACCCGCGCCAGCAGCTCGCGGAAGCTCGGGTGGCCGCTCAGATCGGTGCGCAGCACCAGGGTGTTGACGAAGAAGCCGATCAGTTCCTCGGTGGCGGCGTCGGTGCGCCCGGCGACGGTCGCCCCGACCGGGACGTCGTCCCCGGCGCCCAGCCGGTGCAGCAGGGCGGCCAGGGCGGCGTGCACGACCATGAACTCGCTGACGTCGTGCCGCCGGGCGGTCTCGGCGACGGCGGCGTGCAGCGCGGCGTCCCAGCGCAGCGCGACGGTGCCGCCGCGCCGGCTCGTCTCCGCCGGGTGCGGCCGGTCGACTGGCAGCGCGATCCGCTCCGGCAGGCCGTCCAGAGCCCGCTGCCAGTAGGCGAGCTGGCGGTTCCAGGTGCTGTGCGGGTCGTCCTGGTCGCCGAGCAGCCGCCGCTGCCACAGGGTGTAGTCGGCGTACTGGACCGGCAGCGGTGCCCAGCGCGGCGGGCGGCCGTCGCGCCGGGCGGTGTAGGCGGTCGCGAGGTCGCGGCCGAGCAGGGCGACGGACCAGCCGTCGGCGGCGATGTGGTGCACCACCAGGACCAGCGTGTGCCGCTCCGGGCCGTGCACCAACAGCTCGGCGCGCACCGGGAGTTCGCGGACCAGGTCGAAGTGGTGGCGGGCGGCGGCCCGGACGGCCGGCGCGGCGTCGGCCTCGGGCAGTTCGGTGACGGTGAGCGCGGCGCGCCCGGCGCCGGGCCCGAGGACGTGCTGGCGCGGGACCCCGGCGGTGTCGGGGAAGACGGTGCGCAGCGCCTCGTGCCGCTGGACGACGTCGGCGAGCGCGGAGCGCAGCGCGGCGGTGTCCAGCGGGCCGCTCAGGCGCACGGCCATCGGGATGTTGTAGGTGGCGGAGGGGCCCTGCATCCGGTCCAGGAACCAGAGCCGGCGCTGGGCGAAGGAGAGCGGCGGCTCGGCGGGCCGGGGCCCGGGCAGCAGCGCGGGGCGCGGGGACGCGGCCTCGGCGCCGCCGGGACCGTCGTCGGCCAGCCGGCGGGCCAGGCCCGCCACCGTCGGCGTCTCGAACAGCGTCCGGACCTGCACCTCGGCGCCCAGCGCGGCCCGGATCTGGGAGACCAGCCGGGTGGCGAGCAGGGAGTGGCCGCCCAGGTCGAAGAAGCTGTCGTGGACGCCGACCGCCGGCACCCCGAGCACCTTGGCGAACAGCGCGCACAGCGCCTCCTCGCGCTCGTCGCGCGGGGCGACGTACGCCGAGGCGAGGTCGCGGCGCTCGCCGTCGGGGGCGGGCAGCGCCTTGCGGTCGGTCTTGCCGTTGGGGGTCAGCGGCAGGGCGTCGAGCAGGACGTAGGCGGAGGGGACCATGTAGCCGGGCAGGCGTTCGGCGAGGGCGGCGCGCAGCACCGGGACCAGCCGACGGGCCAGCCGGCGGCGGGTTCCGCTGACGTGGCGGCCCCAGTCCGGCTCCCGCGGCGGCACCTCGGCGAGGCGCGGCGGTCCGGTGACGGGGGTGCCGTCGGGGCCCGGGCGGCGGGCGACCAGGGTGAGCGCGCCGTCGGGGCCGTGCGTGGACCAGTCGAGGTCGATCCGGTAGCCGGTGGCCTCGGCGAGGGACCACAGCCGCTCGGGGTCGACGGCGTCCGGGCGGGCGGCGGGCGGGGCGTCGTCCCCGGCGGAGCGGCGCAGGGCGTCGGCGAGGTCGCGGACCCGGGCGTTGGGCACCGCGCGGACGGCGAGCAGCGCGGGCCGTTCGGCGGCCAGCCGCTCGCGCAGCGCGTCCACGCTCAGGCCCTCGGCCGTCCAGTCCAGCCACTCGACGTCCACCGGCTCCGGGGCGCCGGGCCGGCCGGTGGTGAGGACGACGTCGTAGCGGAAGCGGGTCAGCTCGTTGGCCGAGGAGGCCCGCTTGGGCAGGATTCGGACCTCGCCGATCGCCGGGAAGCGCCGGGGCAGGGCGGTGAACAGGCCGGGGTCGAAGACCAGTTCCTCGTCCTCCTCCACCCGGCGCCGGGTCCGGGCCAGCACCTCGGCGTCGGGCAGGCCCGGTTCGGCGTGCGCCAGCTGCACCGAGAGGTGGAACGCGGTCAGCAGCGGCAGGCTGCGGACGTCGCCGAGGAACAGCGAGCCGCCCGGGGCGAGCCGGGCCAGCGCGCCCTCGACGACCCGCAGCAGATAGCGCTCGTCCGGGAAGTACTGGACCACCGAGTTGAGCACGATGACGTCGAACAGCCGCTCGGGCAGCCGCTCCAGCCGGTCGGCCGGGCAGGCGTGCAGGGCGACCTCGCTGAACGCGCCGTCGGCGGCGCCGACCACCGAGCGCAGGCCGTCCAGGGCCACCCCGGAGATGTCGGTGCCCCAGTACCGCTCGGTGTGCGGGGCGACCCGCTGGAGGATCAGGCCGGTGCCGCAGCCGATCTCCAGCACCGAGCGCGGGCGCAGGGCGAGCACCCGCTCGGCGGTGCGGTCGGCCCACTCGCGCATCTCGGCGGCGGGGATCGGTTCCCCGGTGTAGCTGCTGTTCCAGCCGCGCAGGTCCTCGCCGGGGATCTCGGCCGGACCGGGGGCGGCCGGGGCGCCGCCCGGCTCGTCGTAGGCGGTGTCCCAGATCCGGCGCCACTCGTCGACCTGGTCCGGCCACTCCTGCGCCGGCGCGGTGCCGCCGTCGGCGGCCGGCACCACGTACGCCACCAGCCGCTGGTCACCGGGCACGTCCTCACGGACCGTCACCACCGCGTGGCCGACCTCCGGGCGGTCGGTCAGCTCGCTCTCGATCTCGCCCAGCTCGATCCGGAAGCCGCGCAGCTTCACCTGGTGGTCCAGACGCCCCAGGAACTCGATGCCGCCGTCGCTCCGGCGGCGCACCAGGTCCCCGGTGCGGTAGAGGCGCGCCGCCGGGTCCGGGTCGAACGGGTGCGGGACGAAGCGCTCGGCGGTCAGCTCCGGCCGGTTCAGGTAGCCGCGGGCCAGGCCCCGGCCGCCGATGTACA
>NZ_BAAAKJ010000111.1:613-5335 GCF_039527695.1 Kitasatospora putterlickiae | reverse complement strand
TCGCCGCCGATGCACAGTTCCCCGGGCACCCCGGCCGGCACCAGCCGGCCCCGCTCGTCCAGCACGTGCAGCTCGGTGTTGGCGATCGGCGCGCCGATCGAGATCGGGCCGTCGCCCACCTCGGCCACCGCCGACCAGATGGTGGTCTCGGTCGGCCCGTACATGTTCCACAGCTCGACGCCGCCGGCCCGCAGCCGCCGGGCCAGCTCGGCGGGCAGCGCCTCCCCGCCGGCCAGCGCCTTGAGGCCCGGCGCGCCCCGCCAGCCCGCGTCCAGCAGCATCCGCCAGGTGGACGGGGTGGCCTGCATGACGCTCGCGCCGCAGACGGCCAGCAGCCGCGCCAGCCGTTCGCCGTCGGCGGCCGTGGCGCGTTCGGCGACCACCACCCGGGCGCCCTCGACCAGCGGCAGCAGCAGTTCCAGCAGCGAGATGTCGAAGGAGTGCGTGGTGACCGCGAGCAGGGTGTCGTCCGCCGCGATGCCGGGCCGTTCGCCCATCGCGCGCAGGAAGTTGGCCAGCGCCCGGTGCGGGACCTGCACGCCCTTGGGCCGCCCGGTCGAGCCCGAGGTGTAGATGACGTAGGCGAGGTCCGCCGCGTCCACCGGCGCGCCGGGGTCGCCGGCCGGTTCGGCGGCGAGCTCCTCGCGCAACTCGTCCAGGCAGAGCACCTCGGCGCCGGACGCGGGCAGCCGCTCGGCCACCGGCCGCTGGGTGAGCAGCACCGGCAGGCCCGAGTCGGCCAGCATGAAGGCGATCCGCTCCGGCGGGAACTCCGGGTCCAGCGGGACGAACGCGCCGCCCGCCTTCAGCACCGCGAGCAGCGCCACCACCAGGTCGACCGAGCGCCCGGTGCAGACGCCGACCAGGACGTCCCGCCCGACGCCGTGCCGGCGCAGCCGGTGCGCCAGCCGGTCGGCGCGCGCGTTCAGCTCGGCGTAGCCGAGCGCCTCGGCGCCGCAGCGCACGGCCTCGGCGTCCGGGGTGAGGGCGGCCCGCGCGGCGAAGCGGTGGTGGACCAGGCCCGCGTCCGGCCACGCCCGGCGGGTGTCGTTCCCCCGTTCGCGCAGTTCCCGCTCCTCGTCGGCGGAGAGCAGCGGCACCTCGCCGACCGGGTGGTCCGGGTCGGCGAGCAGCCGCTCCACCAGCAGCCGCAGATGGGCGGCGAGCCGGTCGACCGTGGCCGGGTCGAACAGGTCGCGGTTGTACTCGAAGCGGCCGCTCAGGCCCTCCGGCCGGTCGAAGACCTGGAGTTCCAGGTCGAAGCGGGCGGTGTGGCCGTCCACCTCCATCGGCTCCAGACGCAGTCCCGCCACGTCGAAGGAGGGCATGGCGATGTTCTGGAAGACGAAGGAGACCTGGAACACGGGGGTGCGGGAGAGGTCGCGCCGCGGGTGCAGCTCCTCCACCAGCCGCTCGAACGGCAGTTCCTGGTGGGCGAAGGCGCCCAGGCAGACCGGCCGCACCCGGGCCAGCAGTTCCCGGAAGGACGGCGCGCCGGACAGGTCGGTGCGCAGGGCCAGCGTGTTGGCGAAGTAGCCGATCAGCCGCTCGACCTCGGGGCGGCCCCGGTTGGCGACCGGCACGCCGACCACGATGTCCTCCTCCCGGGTGTAGCGGTGCAGCAGCACCTGGAAGGCGGCGAGCAGCGTCATGAACGGGGTGACGCCCTCGGCCCGGCTGAACGCGCGGACCCGGTCCATCAGGTGCGCGGGGAGCGCGAACGGGCGCGAGCCGCCCCGGGTGGTCCGCACGGCGGGCCGGGGCCGGTCGGCGGGCAGGTCCAGGGCGGCCGGGGCCCCGGCGAGCGCCCGTGTCCAGTACGCCAGGTCGGCCGCCGCCCCGTCGCCCTCCAGCCGCTTGCGCTGCCAGACCGCGTAGTCGGCGTACTGGATCGGCAGCTCGGGCAGCGCGGCCTCGGTGCCGGTGGCGTACCCGGCGTAGAGCGCGACCAGCTCGTCCAGGAACACCGAGGTGGACCAGAGGTCGCCCGCGATGTGGTGGATGGTCAGCAGCAGGACGTGCTCGTCGGCGGCCAGGCGCAGGAAGCGCGTCCGCACCAGCGGGCCGGTGGCCAGGTCGAACGGGCGGGCGAACTCCTCCCGCGCCAGCGCCTGGACGCCCTCCTCGCCGTCCGGACCGGCCAGGTGCTCGCAGCGGACGAGCGTGAACTCCGGCTCGGCGCCCTCGGTGACCACCTGGACCGGCTCGCCGTCCACCGCGCGGAAGGTGGTGCGCAGCGCCTCGTGCCGCCGGGCGATCGCGGAGACGGCGCGCCGCCACAGCTCCAGGTCGAGCGGGCCGCGGATCCGGGTGGCGCCGCAGACGTTGTAGGCGGTGTCTCCGGGCGTCAACTGGTCCAGGAACCACATCCGCTGCTGCGGGAAGGAGGCCGGGAACCGGTGCCGGCGGGGCCGGGCGGCGGCCTGCTTGCGGCGCAGCCGCTCGGCGAGCAGGGCGCGCTTCTCGGCGGCGGACAGGGCCGCGGGGTCGGGGGTGGTCATCGCACGTCCGTCCTCGTCTGTGTCGCGGGCGCTCATTCCTGGTCCCCCTGGTCCTCCCGGTGGGCGGCCTCCTCGGCGAGCAGGGCCTGGAGCCGGGCCTCCACCTCGTCGTCGGACAGGCCGTCCAGGTCGTCCAGGCCATCCGGTTCGTGCGTGCCGTGCAGGCCCTCGGCGCCGTCGACGCCGTGGAGTTCGACGGACGCGTCCCGGCTCAGCGCCTCGATGGCCTCCCCGGCGTCGCCGCCGGAGCCCGCCAGCAGCCGGACGGTGTGCGCGACGGTGGGGGAGTGGAAGAAGTCCCGCAGGTCGAGCTCGGTCCCGAAGCGGCCCTGGATCCGGGTGTTGATCTGCACGGCGGCCAGCGAGTGGCCGCCCAGGGCGAAGAAGTCGTCGTGGACGCCGACCTCCTCGACGCCCAGCACCTCCCGCCACAGCGCCGCGACGGCCTCCTCCCGCTCGGTGGCCGGCGCCACGAACGGCGTCGCCAGGTCGGGGCGCGGGTGGCTGCCGCCCAGTGGCGCCAGCCGCTCCAGCTCCCGGGCCAGCAGGGCCGGGGTGATCGAACGGGCCAGCCGGCGCAGCGCGCCGAAGTCCTGCGGGGTGACCACCAGGTGGGCCGGCAGGTCGGGCTGCGCCAGCAGCCGGGCGAAGGCGGCCCGGCCGTCCGTCTCGCCGAAGCCCTCGCCGAGCGCGGCGAGCGCCCCGGTGGCCTCGGGCCGCGGGCCCTCCCCGGTGTCGCCGCCCGCCGCCTCGGCCTCCGCGACGGTCCGCGCGATCTGCTCCAGCAGGGCGTCCACGTCGTTGATCCGCTTGACTGTGAAGTCGGTCACCCGCACCAGCAACCGGCCGTCGGGGTCGAGGAGTTCGAGGTCGCAGGTGAGGGTCTCACCGCCGGAGCCGGGCTTGATGTCCACGCCGACGTGCACGGTGCCGGTCAGCGGGTGCAGGATCCGCAGGCTCCGGTAGGTCAGCGGCAGGTAGTACGGGTCCTCGGCGTGCAGCCGGAAGACGCCGCCGGCCATGTCGAGCAGCGCCGGGTGCAGCGGGTAGTCGTCCAGGTCGGCGAGGAAGGCCTCGTCCAGCCGCAGGGTGGCGAGCATCCGCCGGCCGCCGGTGCGGATGGTCTCCAGCACCTGCCAGCGCGGCCCGAACCAGAACCGGAGCGGCCCGCCGCCCTCCTCGAAGCGCTCCACCCCGAGCCGGCGGCGGATCTCCTCCTCGGTCGACAGGACCTCGGTCACCTCGCAGCGGGCCTCCACCTCGGCCAGGTCGCGCACGGTGTCCGGGCCGCGCTCGTGGAACGACGCCGAGCCGGTGGCGTGCTCGCGCCACGGCGCGTCCCCGCCGGGGCGGCTGCGGACCGTGAAGCGGGTCCGGCCGTCCTGCTCCTCGATCGTGGTGTACACGGTCCGCCGCTGTCCGTCGGGGACGATCACCGGCGTCATGAACAGCACGTCGTGCAGCTCAATCTCGCGCCCGCCGGCCTGGTCGGCCAGGGCGGCGCGGACCAGTTCCAGGTAGGCGGTGCCCGGCACCAGGCCGTGGCCCATCAGCCGGTGGTCGTCGACGATCCAGCTGTCCGCGGTGGACAGCACCGTCTCGTAGACCCGGGTGGTGCCCTCGGAGCGGACCGGCCGCAGCAGCGGGTGCCCGGTCTCGGCGGCGGGCGCGCCGGGCCGGGCGGTCAGCCCGGCGGCCATGCCGACGCCCTCCCAGGTGCCCCAGCCGAGCGAGGTCACCGGCCGGCCCTGCCCGCGCCGCCACTGGGCGTAGGCGTCCAGGAAGGCGTTGGCCGCGCCGTAGTCGCTCTGGCCCGGCCCGCCGAGGACGGCGCTGACCGAGGAGCAGAGCAGCAGGAAGTCCAGCGGGTCGTCCGCGCAGAGCCGGTCCAGCAGCAGGGTGCCGACGGTCTTGGCCGCCAGCACGCCGTCCGCCTCCGCCGGGGTGCGGCGCGCCAGCATCCCGGCCGACGGCGCCCCGGCGGCGTGCAGCACGCCGTTCAAGGGGCCGAACCGTCCGCGCAATCCGGCGAGCGCGGCGCCGAGCCCGGCCTCGTCGGTGACGTCGGCGCGCAGCACCGCGATCCGCGCGCCGCGCTCGCGCAGCCGGGCCAGCCGGCGGATCCGGACGCTGGTCGGGTCCTGCTCGCCGTGCGCCTCCAGCCAGCCGGGGGTGTCCTCGTCGGCGGGGAACCCGGTGCTGCCCCGGCCGATGGTGTTGA
>NZ_BAAAKJ010000111.1:0-512 GCF_039527695.1 Kitasatospora putterlickiae | reverse complement strand
CGGTATGTCGCTCGACCAGAAGCCCGTGCCCGCGCAGCCGTCCGCCAGCTCCTCGGCGAGGGCCAGGCCGACCCCGCCGAGCCCGCCGGTGATCAGGTAGACGCCGCCGTCGCGCAGCCGCGCCGGGCCGTCGGCCGGCGGGGCGTCGGCGGTCAGCGGCAGGGCGTCGAAGTCGCGGACCCACCAGTGCCGGCCGCGCAGGGCGAGTTCGCGCTCCTCGGGCTCGCGCAGCAGCAGCGCGTGCACGGCGCCGGCCGCCGCCTCGGCGGGGGCCTGCGGGTCGGTGCCGGTGAGGTCCAGCAGCCGGCAGACGACGTCCGGCAGCTCCTGCGGGATGACCGCGCAGGGGCCGGCCAGCAGGGCCTGTTCGGGGCGCAGCGGCTCGTCGCCGGTGACGGCGTGCACGCCCCGGCACAGCACGTCGACGGTGACCGGCACGGCGGGCCGGGCGTCGTGGACGGCCTGGGCGAGGGCGCTCAGAGCGTCGAGGCCGAGCCGGCGGGCCCCCCCCC
>NZ_BAAAKJ010000110.1:26423-27082 GCF_039527695.1 Kitasatospora putterlickiae | reverse complement strand
CCCCGGCGGCGGGCGGACGGCCGCCGACGACGGCGAGCGGCAGGCCGCGCGGGCCGTCCAGCCGGGGTACGGAGGCCAGCAGCCCGGCCGTGTAGCGGTGCCGGGGCTGTTCCAACAGCCTTTTCACCGGGGCGCGTTCGGCGATCCGTCCGGCGTACATGACCTGGACGGTGTCGCAGGTGCGGGCGACCACACCGAGGTCGTGGGTGATCAGCAGCACGGCGGTGCCGGTCTCGTCGCGCAGCCGGACCAGCAGGTCGAGGATGTCGGCCTGGGTGGTGGGGTCGAGGGCGGTGGTGGGTTCGTCGGCGATGAGCAGGTCGGGCCGGTTGGCCATCGCCATGGCGATCAGCACCCGCTGGCGCATGCCGCCGGAGAACTCGTGCGGGCGGTCGCGGTAGCGGCGGGCGGGTTCGGGGATGCCGACCAGGTCGAGGAGTTCGAGCGCGCGGGCGCGGGCGTCGGCCCGGCCCGCGCCGTGCACCAGGGCGGCCTCGGCGAGTTGGCGGCCGATCGGCATCCGGGGGTTGAGGTAGGCGAGCGGGTCCTGGAAGACCATGCCGATCCGCCGGCCCCGGACGGCGCGCACGGCGGGTTCGGGAAGGGCGAGCAGGTCGGTGCCGTCCAGGCGGACGGTGCCGGCGGTGGTCCGGCAGCCG
>NZ_BAAAKJ010000110.1:18692-26381 GCF_039527695.1 Kitasatospora putterlickiae | reverse complement strand
CGGACTCGCCGACCAGGCCGAGGATCTCGCCGGGGCGAAGGGTGAAGTCCACGCCGTGGACCACCTCGTGGGGCCCGGCGGTGACGCGCAGCCCGGCCACCTCCAGCAGCGGCGACCCGGTGGCCGGGGCCGTCGGGGCGTTGGTCGTCGTCGTCGCGGTCACCGCAGCTTCTCCCGGTTGAACGAGTCGGCGAGCAGGGTCAGCCCGAACACCAGCAGGCCCAGCAGCAGCACCGGCGCGAGGGCGTAACCGGGGTGCAGGAAGAGGTACTTGCTGCCGGTGTTGATCATCGTGCCGAGCGAGGGGGTGGGCGGCTGGATGCCGAAGCCGAGCACGCTCAGGCCGCCTTCGATCTTGGCGGCATGCGCCATCGCCACGGCCAGCAGCGCGGTGGCGGCGTCGGTGACGTTGGGCAGCACGTACCGGCGCAGCGTGCGGCCGCGCGGCACGCCGAGCACCCTGGCGGCCACCACGTGGTCGCGGGCGAGCTGGGCGAGCAGGGCGGCGCGGGCCTGCCGGCCGAAGGCGGGCAGCGCGCTGAGCACCACGGTGACGACGACGCTGCCGAGGCCGGGGCGGACGATCAGCGCGATGGCCAGGCCAAGCAGCAGCCCGTGGAAGCCGAGCAGCAGGTCGAACAGGCGCTGGACGGCCTCGCCGAGCAGCCGGTTCAGCCCGCCGAGCAGCCCGAGCAGGGTGCCCAGCACGGCGGCGGCGGGGACGGCCAGCAGGCAGACCAGCAGCTCGATCCGGACCCCGTACAGGGCGCGGGCCAGCAGGTCGCGGCCGACCTCGTCGGTGCCGAGCGGGTGCTCCCAGGACGGCCCGGCCAGCGCCTCGCGGCCCTGCTGGTACGGGTCGGCGGACAGCAGCAGCGGGCCGAGCAGCCCGAGCAGCACCACCAGGGCGACCAGCACCGCCCCGGTCCGGCCGCGCCGCCCGCGCAGCGCTGCGGGCAGGGCGGGCCGGCGGCTCCCGCCAACGGCGGTCGTGGTGCTCATCGGCCCTCCCCGGTGCCGGCGCGGGCGATCCTCGGGTCCAGCCGGCCGACCAGCAGCTCGGAGCCGAGCTGCACGGTGACGGCCACCGCGACCGCGAGCATGATCAGGGTCTGCGCGACGGGATAGTCCCGCTGGTTGATCGCGTCCAGCAGCAGCTGTCCGAGGCCGTGCCGGGCGAACAGCTGCTCGGCGACGACGGCCCCGCCGAGCAGCTCGCCCAGGGTGATCCCGAACTCCACGCAGAACGGCGCGAGGCTGTTGGGCAGCACGTGCCGCAGCAGGATCCGCCGGGGCGGGGCGCCCTTGGCGATCGCGGTGAGCACGAACTCCTCCTGCCGGGTGCGCCGCAGCTCGGTGGCGAGCAGCCGGGCGAGCACCACCGAGCCGGGCAGGGCGAGCGCGACGGCGGGCAGCGCCAGGTACTGCAGGGCCAGGTCCGGCGCGGTGAACAGGTCCTTCTCGCCGCCGGCCGGCAGCACCCGCAGCAGCACGGCGAAGACGAAGACGAACAGCACCGCCGTGACGTACACCGGCAGGGCGAGCACGGCGGTGGTGAGCGGGTCCAGCGCCCTGGCCAGCCGCCCGCGTCGCTCGGCGGCCAGCGCGGCGCCCAGCAGCAGGCCGAGCACCAGCATCAGCAGGCCTGCGGCGAGGGCGAGTTGCAGGGTGGAGCCGAGGCTCTGGCCGATCATCCGGGTGACCGGTTCGCGGTAGTGGAAGGAGAGCCCGGGATCGCCGCCGAGCAGGCCGCCCAGCCAGGTGAGGTACTGGACGGGCAGCGGCCGGTCCACGCCGAGCTGGCGGCCGAGGTGGTCGCGCTGCTCCTGGTCGGCCTCGGCGCCGAGCGCGGCGGAGACCGGGTCGCCGGGGGCCAGGCGGAGCAGCAGGAAGACGGCCACCGAGGCGAGCCAGAGGGTGGCCAGGGCTCCGGCGGCCTTTCTGGTCCAGTACGGCACGGGTTTCTCCGGGGGTGGGCGGGGCGGCTGACGGCGCGGGCGGCGGGCGGGCGGCTCAGGCGTCCCGGCGGGTGTCGGTCAGCTTCAGGTAGCCCAGCGCGCTGGTGGACACGTCCCGCACCGAGGAGGCGAAGGCGTAGGTCTCCCAGGCGTGCGCGAGGGTGATGTGGAAGGACTGCGCGAGCAGGTACTCGGACAGCTCGTGGTTGACGTCGGCCCGGGCCTGCTCGTCGGCCGCCGCGAAGGCGCGCGCCTGGAGGTCGGCGTAGGCCGGGTCGGTGACGTGCGAGGTGTTCCGGCCGACCTGGAGCGGCCCGGAGACGGTGATGCCGCTCAGCGGCGAGACGCTGACCATGCCGTGGTTGGCGACGAACAGGCCCTCCAGGGTGCCCTGCTGGATCTTCGGCTGGATGGCGGCGTTGTCCAGCAGCTGCACGTCGACGCCGAACCCGGCCTGCTCCAGGTCGAACTTCACCAGTTCGACGAGCGAGCTGAAGACCGGCGAGTTGGCGGCGGTCAGCGGCACCCGGGCGCCCTCGGCGCCGGCCTCGCGCAGCAGCCCGCGCGCCTTCTCCGGGTCGTGCCGGTAACGGGTGACCTGGTCCGGGGTGACGCCGGGGGTGTTGGACGGCCAGGGCAGGCTGCTCGCCTCGGCGTGGCCGCCGTAGACCTGGGCGACGATCCGCTCGCGGTCCACCGCGTACTGCAGCGCCTGGCGGACCCGCAGGTCGTCGAAGGGCTTGGAGGCGACGTTCACGCCGAGGAACGCCTGCTGGTAGGAGGCCTTGGCGGACTGCACGGTGAAGCCGGGGTTGCCCGCCAGCACCTTGAGGTCGCGCCCGGGGACGGCGCCGATCAGGTGCCCCTGACCGGACTGCAGGGCGGACAGCGCCGCCTGGCTGCTGGTCACCGAGCGGACGGTGATCCGCTCGAAGCGCGGGCGCCCGCTCTGCCAGTAGCGCTCGTTGCGGACGAGGTCGAGCTGGTTGCCGCCCTTGAAGGACCGCCAGCCGAACGGGCCGGTGCCGTTGACGGTGTCACTGGCCCGGCCCTCGACGTAGGTCCGCGCGTCCACCACCGGGTTGAAGGCGAGCGCGTCGAACAGGTTGCTGGTCGGCTTGGCGAGGGTGAGGGTGACCTCGTTGCGGGCGCTGGCCTTCACATCGGCCAGGCGTTCCAGCAGCGGCTTGACCTGGGAGGACTTGGTGGCGCCGACCAGCGAGAAGACCACGTCGTCGGCTTCGAGCGCGTGCCCGTCGTGGAAGGTGACGTCCTCGCGCAGCTTGAGCACCAGCTTCAGCCGGTCGGCGCTCCACTCCCAGGAGGTGGCCAGCCAGGGAACCGGCTGGAGGGTCGCGGGGTCGAGGTCGACCAGCCGGTCCAGCACGAGGTTGACGAACGCGGGGGTGTCCGGGCCGCGGTGGAGCAGCTGGGTGGGGTCGGGCGCGCTGCCGTACACGATCTGGAGGTCGGGCGCGGAGGCCGCGGCGGTGCCGCCGGGGGCGGCGCCCGCCTCCGGGTCGGTGGCCGAGCGGCAGCCCGCCGCCAGCAGTGCCGCTCCGGCGCTCAGGCCGAGGAAGCCTCGTCGGGGCAGGCCGGGGAGACGGGCCGCTTCGCTCATGGTGGTGCTACCTCTTGGTGGTTGGGGGTTTCGGCGGGGCCGGGTCAGTACCGGGTGACGACGACGCTGTCGCTGTAGAGCACCACGTCGGGGCCGCCGGTCGGGTACGAGATGCCCTTGGCGGGGTTCCAGTTGGCGCGGTAGATCCCGGTCTTGAAGTAGGGGGCCTGGTTCTGGTGGTAGTTGTTGAGCCCGCTGTGCGCGCCGACCTGGACGCCGTCGCGGTACACCGTGATCGCGCCGGGGGTGCTGTCGGTGGACCAGGTGATGTCGAACGCCCACTGGTTCCAGTGCCCGAACTGCACGGTGCCGAGCGGGATCACCGCCTCGGCGACGGTCGTCGGGCCGGTCAGCCAGTGCACCTTGAGGCGCCAGTTGCCGTCCTTGACCGTCAGCGCGATCGGCGGCTTGGTGTCGCTGCCGTCGGAGAGCGGGTAGCCGTGCCACTGGGCGACGATGGTCTCGGTGGAGGTCTGCACCCAGTCGGCGGGCAGGTAGTCGGCGAGGGCGAAGCGGTAGGCGCCCCAGCCGAGGGCGTTCACGGCCACCTCGGAGCGGTAGGACGCGCCGTCGTTGGGGACGCTGAACCGGGCGGCGAGGCCGGAGCCGCCGGCGGGGGCGGCGGGGGCGGTGATGGAGCCGTTGCCGTCGACGCGCTGGCGGGTCCAGTTGGCGACGGTGCCGGACTCGAAGTCGTCGGCGAACACCGTGGTCGCGGCGGTCGTGCCGGTCGTGGCGGTCGTACCGGTCGTGGCGGTCGTACTGGTCGTGGCGGTCGTACTGGTCGCGGCGACGGGCGTGCTCGCGGCGGTGTCGGTGGTGCCCGCGACGGCCGCCGGGGCGGCGAGCGTGCCGGTCAGCAGCGCGGCGGCCAGCGCGGCGCCGGCGGTGCGGCGGGCGGAGGTGGTGACGGACATGGTGGTGCTCCTCGGTGCGGGTTCGCTGGAACGGTGGGCGGTGACCTGGGCGGCCGGCCGACGACGGGTACCGGGCGTCAGCCGGCCCGTCGACAGGAGTCCGCCGGTCCGCCGGACCCCGCGCGTCCCACCCAGGTCGGGCTGGACCAGGCCCACTGGTCGTTCAGCTGCCGGACCCGCACGTGGTAGAAGTCGCCGTCCCCGCCGGGCCGTTCGTCGACCAGGTCGAGCTCGGCGGTGAGCTCCCGGCCGGGCACCGCCCGGTCGAAGCGGTAGGCGCCGGAGACGAAGCCGCCGAGGAAGCCGGTGCGCGGCCCCTCCCGCAACTCGCCGACGCTGTAGGTGGTGTCGACACCGTTGACGGTCGCGGTCAGCCTGGTCCGGTCGTCGCCCGCGACGGCCAGCGAGAAGCCCTGGGTGGCGTCGGTCGCGGTGTTCGGGTTGCCCTCGGTCACCGTGCGCAGCCGCAGCTCGCCCGGGCCGGTGCGCCACCAGTCGGACGGCCGGTAGCCGGCGGGCTCGGCGTCGGCCGGAGCCACCGTCTCGGAGCCGCGCAACCGGGGCTGCACGTCCCGCAGTTCACCGCCCTCGACGCGCAGGGTGACGTCCCAGCGCACCGGCGAGTCGCGCCGTCCCCAGCCGACGGCGAAGCCGAGCGTGCCGTCGAAGCCCTTCTCCGCCCCTGCGGCGGCGAGGAGTTCGGGCCGGGAGAGCCGGTGGATCGGCACGCCGTTGCGGACCACCTCGACGTGGTCGAGGGCGTCCCGGCCGCGCACGGTGACCCGGATCCGGCGACGGTCGGCGGAGGGCGCCTCGCCACCCATCGGCACGCCGTTGACCGAGGTCGCGAGCAGGATGCGGTCGCCGGTGAGCGCGTAGGCGCTGCGCGTCTGGACCGCGTCCCAGATCGCCGACCGGGTCAGCTCTGGCGCCCAGACGGCGACCCGGCCGTGCCCGTGGCTGCCGGGGAAGGCACTGTGGTGGTCGGTGGAGCCGATCAGCCCGAACCGGTGGCCGAGCCGGAGCCCGTGCACGGCGGTGCCGGTGGTGTCGCGCGGCCCCATGGTGTGCAGGTAGCCGCGCGGCGCCTCGTCCGACTCGGCGCAGCCGTGCATCGACATCACCTCCACCACCGGGGCGAACTCCTCGGTGTACGCGGCCCAGTTGATGCCGCGCCGCCCGGTGCCGTACCCGATGTGGTGCGGG
Organism: Kitasatospora putterlickiae; assembly: GCF_039527695.1. NCBI lineage: Bacteria > Bacillati > Actinomycetota > Actinomycetes > Kitasatosporales > Streptomycetaceae > Kitasatospora > Kitasatospora putterlickiae. Next base: position 20,679 of record NZ_BAAAKJ010000110.1, on the reverse strand, counting down.
AGCGCCCAGGTGCGCACGCCCTGGGCGGCGAGTTCGCGCAGCCGGGCGCGCAGCCCGTCCAGGTCGGCGGCGCGGATGATCTCGCCGCGCGGGCCGTCGAAGTACACGCAGTGGTCGCCGTACGCGAGGCTGTGCCACTCGAAGGACTGGAAGGTGACGAACCGACCGTCCTGGTGGGCGGCGGCGGTGACCTCCTGGACGTGCTCCCAGCGGTCGGCGAGCCGGGCGAAGCCCTCGGTGTGGTAGTCGACCAGGCCGGCCAGCTCGGGGGTGCGCTCGGGCAGGTCGTGCCACCAGCCGTGGCCGGTGACGCTGGCGAAGTCGAGCTGGAGGCGGGCGTTGGCGTAGGCGTCCTCGATCGGGCCGTGGCCGTAGCTGATCCCGCAGTGGTTGTGGAGGTCGCCGACGTAGAGACCGAGACCGCCGTAGCCGGGTGCGTCGGTGGTGGGGGCTGTCATCGGATCGGGCTTCCTCTGTTTGATCGACTCTGAGAAGAAGTCTTTCCCGATCTTCGAGAGAGGGTCAAGGCCGAGCCCGGCGACGTTGCCCGATCGCCACAGGAGGAAACATTCGATTCACAGAATCACAGCATGTGACAGGGCGCTTGCGTCCAGGCCTATCGTCTCGGGCCCATGCGGTTGGACCCTCCGTCACTTTCTATCGATCTGATAGAAAGTGACGGAGATTCCGCCCCTACTCGTGAGGACGACCCGCCACCGATGCCGATCACCACCCCGCCCGCCGCGCCCGACCTCTCCGGCTCCGCCCTGGTGCGCGCCCCCGAACGCCCCGAGCCCGGCTACTGGGCCGGCTGCCCCGGGGTGCGCTACGAACCCGACCGCGACCGCTTCCTGCTCACCTACCGCGAACGCCGCCCGCGCGCCACGGCCGGCGCGTCCGGCGCGTCCGGTACGGCCGGTGCGTCCGACGGCCAGGACCGGGGCTGGCGCTGCGCGGTGGCCGAGAGCCGGGACGGCGTGGAGTTCCGCGACCTCTGGTCGGTCGAACGCGCCGACCTCGACTCACCGTCCATGGAGCGCTTCGCCCTGCTCCCCCGCGACGGCGGCTACCTGCTCCACCTCAGCTACGTCGACCCCGCCGACCGGCGCTGGCGGATCGACGCCCTCCGCGCCGACACGCCCGAGGCCTTCGACCTCGCCACCCGCACCCCCGTCCTCACCGCCGCCGGCACCGGCACCGAGGGCGTCAAGGACCCCTACCTGCTGCAACACGACGGCGGCGTCCAGCTGTTCGCCACCGTCTCGCGCTCGCGCGCCTTCAGCGCCGAGGAGCGGTCCCGCGCCCACGCCACCGCCGACATCCACACCACCGGTCTGACCGTCCAGCCCACCGCACTCGCCGCCTCCGCCGACGGCCTGCGGTTCACCGCGCCGCCCGGCCGCGACGCCGAGGTCCTGGACGTCGGCCCGGCCGGCGCGTGGGACGCCTACGAGTCACGGATCACCGCCGTCCTGCCCGACGGATCCGGCGGCTGGCTCGCCCTCTACGACGGATCGGCCGACGCGTCCGGCAACTACGAGGAGCGCTGCGGCCTCGCCGCCTCCCCCGACCTGCGCCGCTGGCGCCGCCTGACCCCCGACCGGCCGTGGCTGGACGTCCGCTACGCCGACGTGGTGGCGGCGCGGGGCCGCTGGTACCTCTACTACGAGCAGACCCGCCCGGACGGCGCCCACGAACTGCGGGTCGCCGTCCTCGACGAGTTCGCCGGCCTGCGGCCGTAGGGCCCGTCTTCAAACCCCCGCCTGCCGGGCGACGCGCCCCCAGCCTGGCGGCCGGGAGGTACCCCCAGGGCACGCACCTCGCCGCGTTGTCGTCGGTCGCCGATGGCCCCCAGCCTGACGACCGGGAGGTGTCCCCACCGCATGGACTCCCTCCTCCGCCTTGCGATGCACGCACCCGTGGGGGTACCTCCCGGCCGGAGGCTGGGGGAGCCGCCCGGCCCGCCCTCCGGGCGGACGACGGGGGT